>CAYNMI010000156.1:0-6442 GCA_964398095.1 uncultured Desulfobacca sp. | reverse complement strand
TACCTTCGCGAGCAAATCCCGCAACTGCCCCTTCCACGGCTGGACCTTGCAGGGCAAGGCCATGATGACTATCGTGGGAGGAAGGGTGGTGTGGGAAGAAAAGTGAGCAGTGAGCGGTGAGCAGTGAGCGGCAGGGATCAGGGGCCAGGGGTTAGGGATCAGTTTTCGGGGCGGTAATTCGTGGCAGCCGCAGGCTTTGTCGGCGCCGGGGCTTTAATAACTCGTTCTTTATAAAGAGCTTGATCACCCAGTAACCAGTCCCCTAAAACCCCCTCTCCCCTGCGAGGGGAGAGGGCTGGGGTGAGGGGTGGCTTAAGTGACCAGGCAGCTCGCCAAAGCCTTGCGGAAGCGAATGACGGATGCCGAAAGACTGCTTTGGCGTCATCTGCGGAATCGAGGGCTGGGCGACTGGAAATTCCGGCGGCAATATCCGGTGGGGCCTTATATAGTAGATTTCATCTGCCCGGAGAGAAACATTGTCATTGAAGTGGATGGCGGGCAACACGCCGAAAATGAAGCATTGGATATACAGCGTTCGGCTTATTTGAACAAGATGGGTTATAGGGTCGTTCGATTTTGGAATAACCAAGTTCTACAAGAAACTGAGGCGGTTCTGGAGGCAATTTTCGCAATCTTAGCGGATACCGCGAAGAATTCCCCCTCACCCCAACCCTCTCCCCCATCGGGGGAGAGGGGGATTGGCTGACTTGTTAGACTCTTAAATCCCGCAACTGCCCCTTCCACGGCTGGACCTTGCAGGGCAAGGCCATGATGACTATCGTGGGAGGAAGGGTGGTATGGGAAGAAAAGTGAGCGGCAGGGATCAGGGGCCAGGGGTTAGGGGTTAGTTTTTGGCGGCGATGAAAAAGTAGCCTTAGGCTTTAATCTGCGCCAAACGTAGGCAGGCCCTGCTCGCCCTACATTGTGACTGTTTACAACGACTAAACATCGAGGAAAGATATGCCCAGTCAGGTTTTTATGATGGATTTGCGGGCGTCGGTCAAGGAGCCCAATTTTAAGAAATTCGGGCAGTTGTTGGACGCCCTGGAGGTCAAAAGCATCATTCAGCGCCGGAAGAAGCGGCCCCTGGTGGCCCTCAAGCTCCATTTCGGCGAGAAGGGCAACACCGCCTTCATCCGGCCCATTTACGTGCGCCAGGTGGTGGACAAGATTTGGGACCTGGGGGGCCGCCCCTTCCTCACCGACGCCAACACCGTGTACGTGGGCACCCGGGCCGAGTCCGTCAGCCATCTCACCACCGCCATTGAAAACGGCTTTGCCTACGCGGTGGTGCGGGCCCCCCTGGTCATCGCCGACGGCCTCACCGGCAAGGCCGAGGTGGAGGTAAAGATTAATAAGGAGCAGTTCAAGAGCGTCTTTCTGGCGGAAGCCATCGTGGAGGCGGAGGGGTTGGTGACCCTGACCCACTTCAAGCTGCACGAACTTTCGGGGTTCGGCGGCGCCCTGAAAAACTTAGGGATGGGCTGCGCCTCCCGGAAAGGCAAGCTCTCCCAGCACTCCAACATCGCTCCCAAGGTGACCGAGAAGAAGTGTACCGGCTGCGGCGAATGCGTGGCCCACTGCGCCCAGGAGGCCATCGGCATCAACCCCGAGACGGAAAAGGCGGTCATCGACCCCAAGAAATGCGTGGGCTGCGCCGAATGCATCCTGGTGTGCCCTTACGGCAACATCCAGATTCAGTGGAACGAATCCATCCCGGTTTTTCTCAAGAAGATGATGGAATACGCCCACGGCGTCATGACCACCAAGCGCGACCGGGGCGTGTTCATCAACTTCATCACCCAGGTCTCTCCCGCCTGCGACTGTTACGGCCACAACGATCTGCCCATCGTTGGGGATATCGGCATCCTGGCCTCCCGGGACCCGGTGGCCATCGACCAGGCCAGCGCCGACCTGGTGATCGGCAGCCCCGGGCTGGCCGGCTCGGCCCTGAATGACCTGAGCCCCGGGACCGACAAGTTCAAGGAGATCTATCCCCAGGTGGACTGGCCCATCCAGTTGGAATACGCCGAGAAGCTCGGTCTGGGGGTCAGGGAATACGAGCTGATTAAAGTCTGAACCGCCGATAAACGCCGATGAACCCAGATAAAACCAGCGTTTATCGGCAGCTAGCCATAAGAGGACTGACGTTATGCAACCCATCGGCCCGTTGATGATCGAGCACCGCCTGATCGAGCGTATGCTGCACCTCATGGAGCAGGAGTTCAGGCGGATCAAGGATAACATGGACGTGGACCCGGAGTTTGCCTTTGTGGACCCGGTGTTCATCGACACCGCGGTGGATTTCATCCGCACCTATGCCGACCGCTGCCACCACGGCAAGGAGGAAGACCTCCTGTTCAAGGCCCTGGAGGGGAAAGAGCTGTCTCCGGAGCACCGGCAGATCGTGGCGGAGCTGATTAAAGAACATGCCTGGGCCCGGGAAACCACCGCCGCCCTGGTGAAGGCCAAGGAAGGCTATCTCCTGGAAGAGCCCGGGGCGCTGCACGACCTCATGGAGCATATGGGCAAGCTGGTGGAGTTCTATCCCCGGCATATCGAGAAAGAGGATAAGCACTTCTTTATCCCCTGCATGGCCTATTTCAGCGAGGCCGAGAAAACCGCGTTGCTGGACCAGATGTATGAGTTCGACCGGCAGTTGATCCACGAAAAATACCGGGGCGTGGTGGAAGCCATCGAACATCGCCGGGGCTGTAAAACCTGCCATTAAAAGACAGGGATTAGGGGTCAGGGGCCAGGGCCCAGGAAAAACCGGAACTGACCCCTGATCTCTGGTCCCTAATCCCTCCATAATTCTTGTCTTCCGTGTCTCTGTGGCGAAAATGTGATAATATTTTAAAATGGTTTATCTCGTAGGCGCCGGGCCCGGAGACCCCGGGTTGATCACGGTGAAGGGTCTGGAGGTGTTGCGCCGGGCTGACGTGGTGATCTATGACCAGTTGGCCAGCCCCGAACTCCTGAAAGCAGCCCCGGCGGGCGCTGAACTCCTCTATGTGGGTAAGAAGGCGGGGGACCATGCCCTGCCCCAGGGGGGCATCAACGAACTGTTGGTGGCCAAGGCCAAAGCCGGGCTCACGGTGGTGCGCCTCAAGGGCGGCGACCCCTTTGTCTTCGGCCGGGGGGGCGAGGAAGCGGAAGAACTGGCCGCGGCGGGCATCCCCTTTGAGGTGGTGCCCGGGGTGACTTCCGCGGTGGCGGCGCCCGCCTACGCCGGCATCCCGGTGACCCACCGGCGCTACACCACCCTGGTGACCTTCATCACCGGCCACGAAGACCCCGCCAAGGAAGTGAGCACTATTCCCTGGGCCGCTTTAGGGCAAAACCCCGGCACCCTGGTCTTCCTCATGGGGGTGAAAAACCTGGCGGCAAACTGCCGCCGGCTCCTGGACGCGGGCCGGGCCCCGGAGACCCCGGCGGCAGTGATTGAAAAGGGCACCACCCTGGCCCAGCGCACCGTGGCCGGGACCCTGGCCGATATCGCCGCCAAGGCCCGGGAGGCCGACATCAAGCCCCCGGCGGTGCTGGTGGTGGGGGGCGTGGTGGAATTGGCCGGGCTCCTCAAGTGGTGGGAGAACCGGCCCCTATGGGGCAAAACCGCGCTGGTGACCCGGTCCCGGGACCAGGCCAGCCGCCTGGTGGAACTGCTCAGCGCCGCGGGGGCCCGATGCCTGGAGGCGCCCACCATCGAGATCGCACCCCCCGGGGATTTTGGCCCCCTGGACGCGGCCTTGCAGCACCTGGGGCGCTATGAATGGGTCATCTTCACCAGCGCCAACGGGGTGCGGGCCTTCATGGACCGGCTCTTCCAGAAGGGACTGGATGTCCGGGTTTTGGGACGGGCGCGGCTGGCGGTCATCGGTCCGGCCACGGGCCAGGCCTTGCGGGACCATGGCCTGGTGCCGGACGTGGTGCCCGACACCTTTCAGGCGGAAGGGCTCCTGGCGGTCCTGGACCCACGATTGATGGGCGGGACGCGCCTCCTGCTGGCCCGGGCGGCGCAGGCCCGGGACGTGCTGCCCGAGGGTCTGAGACAGATGGGGGCGAAAGTGGACGTGGTGCCGGTCTACCGGGCGGTGCCGCCCCAGTCCGTGCCGCCTTCGGCCGCGGCGGCGCTGGCGGCCGGCCGGGTGGATATCCTCACTTTCACCAGTTCGTCTACGGTGCACAACTTCGCCGCATTGGCGGGCCGGGAGCGATTCCAAGAATTAGCCGCCCACGCCGCGGTGGCGTCCATCGGCCCCATCACCACCGCCACCCTGAAGGAATACGATATTACGCCGCAAATTGAGCCGAAAGACTACACGATACCAGCCCTGGCCGCGGCGATTGTGGAATATTTTACTTATTCACAAGGCTAATTATTAGAAAGGGAGTGGGGTATGTTAAGGTCTGTAAAAATACATGGATTCAAATCCTTGGATCATGTAGAAGTTGAATTACCTAAATTTGCCGTCTTATTTGGGCCAAATGCTACCGGCAAAAGCAACTTTATTGATGCCTTACAATTACTTTCAAGACTCATCTCCGAAAAAACCATTGCGCAAGCACTTGAGCCTATGCGTGGTTATCCTATTGAACAGTTTACATTTCCTGTTGGAGGTCTCCCACAACTATTCAAAGAAGATGAAGTTTTTATTTCAATTGAAGCAGATTTGATTGCTGATAAATTTGATCCTCTTCGTTACAGAGCCATTTTAAGACTGGAGCCAGAAAAAGGAGATATTAATATAAGTGATGAATATCTTGCGAGATTAAGAAAGCACACCTTTGAACCTAAGATAAGCGCAAGAATTGAAAAAGAAGGCAATAATTTGTTAGTGAGACGGCTTGGCGAAGCCGGACAACCGCGTAAAGAGAAACTTAGACTTAGCTATACTCTTCTTTCTGATAAACGATTTTCAGGAAATCTTTATCCAGATTTTGACAAAGCCAGAGATGAATTAAATTCTTGGCGTATCTATTATCTTGATCCGCGTAACGCCATGCGAAAGCCTGCCAGTCCCAAGGAAGTCCAGGACATAGGGCTTTCAGGAGAAGATTTGGCGCCTTTTCTATATCGTTTGAAATGGCACAAAGAGAAATTTAGGGCCGTTGAGCGAACATTGAGCATGGCTATTCCATCCATTGAACAAGTTTTGGTAGAACTTAATGAAAAGAGGGGGGAACTGGATATTCAAATAATCCAGGAGGGAACCCCCTATTCAAGCCGAATAGTATCAGAGGGAACTCTGAGGGTGTTAGCTTTATGCGCTATAGCTAATAACCCTTGGCCTGGTAACTTGATTGCATTTGAAGAACCAGAAAATGGAGTCCATCCTAAGAGAATGGAACTTATTATTAATCTCTTGGCTTCCATTGCGTTAGATGAATCAAGTAATCGCCAAGTCATCGTTACCACCCATTCACCAGTATTTGTTTCCCTTGCTCACCGTTTACAACTGGAAAAACCTGATAAAGTTGGTTTATTTGTTTGTCGCGGGGAAGATAGGGAAAGTATTATCGAACGGTTTAAGCCTACCCCTGGCCCATTATTTCCTGATAGCGAGATCACGGCTGCCTTGGAAACCCAAGACGAAGATGCCGTTTCCCAGATGATGGTTCGGGGGTGGCTGGGTGGCTAATAAAGCTATTAAGGTATATATGATTGTGGAGGATACTGCGCAGGAAAGTGTAGCTCGTGCCTTGCTTCGACGTTTATCCTGCGAGGAGGGGGTTAGAATTTCTATAAGTAAAAGTATAAAGGGAGGCTATGGAGGAGTAATAACGGGAATAAAAGGGTTTCAAAGGGCTCTGCACAAAGGAGCCATACCTGCGGGAAGTCCTGATTTGTTATTAGTTTTGGGGGATTCTAATTGCCATAATTTTCAAGAGAGGAAAAGGGAAATTATAAGTATTATTGATAATAATGTATTTCCATATATAGTTGTAGGCTGCCCAGATCCTCATATAGAAAAGTGGCTTCTGATTGATAAGCATGCTCTTGGCATTGTATTTGGAGTTCCATCAAATATATCCCTCGATAAATGTGAGAGAAATTACTATAAAAATGAATTACAAAGAATAATTCGCCTCGCAGGTTGGCCTATGACTCAAGAAGGGATTGAATATTCACACGATATAATCGAAAGAATAGACTTTATAAGGGCAGAGAAAACTGACCACTCCTTTAAGGTTTTTTTATCTGACCTAAGGTCAATTATAAAACATTTCAAATCTTAAATTGAATTAATATTGCTTAGCCCCCTTCCCAAATTTAAAACATGACCTACACCTTCAAACCCGAATCTCCCGATGCCCCGCGGCGTCGCATTGATTACGAAAAAGAGCTTAACCCGGCCCAGTACGAGGCGGTGACCACGTTGGAGGGGCCGGTGCTGGTCATTGCCGGGGCCGGCAGCGGCAAGACCCGCACCCTGGTCTA
>CAYNMI010000155.1:0-6530 GCA_964398095.1 uncultured Desulfobacca sp. | reverse complement strand
ATTTTGGTAACCCCTTAAAATCCCCCTAAATCCCCCTTTAGAAAAGGGGGACTTATACTGCAAATCTGCACCTCTATCCTGATTTTAAATCCAGCTAATTATGAAACGCTCCACTAGCTCTATAACCGGCTGATATTGACTCTTGATTTAACTGAAAACCGCAAACCGTATTCAGGAAGGACCGCGGCGCTGCTCCCCCCGGCCTCCCCCGTCAATCCGGTCAATCTGCCGTATGGGTGCGCGGCTCGGTGGCCGCGGCCAGGGCCCTGGCCACCTTCTCTTCCAATTCTTCCTTGTCGATGGGTTTGATGCAATAATCAAAGGCCCCCAGTTCCTTGGACTGGCGCGCCGTTTCCAGGGTGGGGTAGCCGGTCAGCATGATTACCTGGGTGTGGGGCGACACCTTTTTCAATTCATCCAGCATATCCACCCCGCTCATCTTTTTGAGCCTGATGTCCAGAATCGCCACCTCCACCCCATGGGTCTGAACATGCTCCAGGGCTTCCACCTCGTCGGTGAACACCGCCACCTGATGGCCTTTCCGTTCCAGGATGCGTTTGATCATGACCCCCGCGTCCAGAACGTCGTCAAGCACCAGAATATCACTCATACCCCCTCCTAAGAGGCCTTCTGGTAGCTGCCCGGCCTCACTTCCGTCACCAGGTCTTCACAAGAATCCGCCCCGGCTTCTTCCGGCGACACCGGCAATTCCACCACAAACACCGAGCCCGGCCCCGGCGATCTTCGACCCGGCCCGGCTGCACCCCGAAAGGCCGGGGGGCTGGGGCTCAGGGCCGAAATGGCCCCGTGATGATCCTGGATGATGCCAAAGGAGACCGACAGTCCCAGGCCGGTGCCCGCGCCGGGGGCCTTGGTGGTGAAGAACGGCTCAAATACCCTCTTCAGGTCTTCAGCTTCAATCCCCGTACCGCTGTCGGCCACCGTCACCAGCACCCGCCGGCCCTGGGGACAGAGACTGGTTTTCACCCAGATGGTGCCATCCTGGCCGATGGCATCAAAGGCATTATTCAAGAGGTTGATCCACACCTGCTTGAGTTTTTCCTTATCGCCGGTCAGGCGCGGCAAACCGGGATCGAAGGCGGTGACGATGTCAATCCAGTTCTGCTTGAAGGTGTGGCGGACCAGGTGCAAGACCTCCTCGATGGACTGGTTGAGGTCCATTTCCTCCATTTTGCTCTCAATGTGCCGGGAAAAGCTCAGCAAATCCGCGACGATGCGCCGGCAAATCTGGGCCTGCTTTTCAATAATCCCTAAATACTCAAAACTTTCCGTGCCCCTGGGCACGTCTTCCAGCAACAACTGGGCATAACCCAGGATAATGCACAAGGGCGTGTTGATTTCGTGGGCCATGCCGCCGGCCAGCCTGCCCAACTGCTCCATTTTTACCGTCTGCAATAATTTTTCCTGGTAGCGTTTTATCTCGGAAATATCCCGGCACGTGAGCAGCAGGCCGGCAATCCGGTCCTCATCATAAACCGGCACCTTGACTATATGCAGCCAGTAGCGGCGGTGGTTTCGGCTTACCAGGAGTTCCTTGCGCATGGGAGTGCCGGTCCTGACTATCTGCAAATCTTCCGCTTGATGGCGTTCGGCCACCTGGGGAAAGATCTGCGCATCCGACTTGCCCAGAATATCCGGTTCCCCCAGGCCGAAAAACTGGCAGAAAGCCGGATTAACCGCCCGGTAAATGAGATTTTCATCCTGGAGACTTACCAGGTCCGGGGTGACGTCCAGGATGGTTTTCAGCAACTGCTGCTGCCTGGTAAGGGTCCGTTCGGCCTCCTTGAGGTTCTCGATATAGGTGTCCAGATTGAGGGCCATGAAGTCGAAGGCCTCGGCCAGGCTCTGGATTTCATCGCCCCGCATTTCCTGGTAAACCGGGCACTCCTGGCAGGCTTCGATCTTCTGCTCGAAACCGCCGGAGGCGCACTCCGGGCACATGGTGCCCACCAGATACCAGCAGCGCCGGCGCGTATCCCCGTAGGCCGGGCATTGCGGCTGCTGGCAACCCTTGATATCCCAACAATTGCGCCGGAGCTGGGGGCCGGTCTGGAGATCCAGGTTGCCCTTGACGATATCTTCCGCAGATTGCCTTAACACGTTTAAACGCCGCGTCACGGTCCCGGCAAACAGGGTCCCCAGCACCACCGCCACCAGGCCGGCCCCGGCCGAAACCCCGAAGATGATCAACAGCAGACGGCGCACCGCGGCCTGGGCCTTGATCTGGGACAGACCCACCCGCACCACCCCCAGGCGCTCGTTGCTGAGGGTTACCGGCACCGCAAAATCATAAACCCGCTCCTCCCCCCGCTTCTGCCCCGGCCCTTCCCGAATATCCAGGAGTTGGATATGCTGCCGCGCCCCCGGGGGCACCTCGTTGGCATCTCTGAGTTGAATGGGAAAACCGCCCTTGAAGGTGTGAGATAAAATGTGGCCGTGTTTATCCTGGACAAAGACATAGATAATGTCGTCACTCGATTCTTTTAATTCGTCCACCATATTCATCAGGCGGTAGAAATCCTGGGCCAGCATGGGGTCTGCGGCCCGGGCCGCCAGCGATGACCCCAGGCCCAAGCCTCGCTTTTTGATCTCCCCCAGCATGGCCCGGGTGGCAACCCGGCTCACGAAAATCGCCGAGAGCAGGCCGAAGACCAGGACTACGGCGGTGACTCCCAAAATTATTTTGCTGCGGAACGACAGCCTGGTTAACAACCGCATGATGCCCTTACCCTTTGCAGCTCGCGCCGGTAAGCTCACGATAATGGTTGCGTAAAAAGTCCAAAATTCCCTCCCCTTTGAGGGGGGAGGGTTAGGGTGGGGGTGAAATAATGAGCATCTTTAGCCAGCTATCTTCCCCCTCCCCTTAATCCCCCCACCAGGGGAGGAGAACAAGACTTTTTACGGGTTCATCAACGCCGGGACCTAAGGCCGTCCTCCGGACTCCACGATCTTGGCCAGCCGCCGCACCTCATTAAAGTCCGAGTCCTTTGCCGGGATAACCTTCACAAAGCGGGCTTTCTCCAGGATGGTTCTATCCCCCGGGTTACTCATATTCAAAGCCAGCAGGGCCTTTTTGATCTTTTCCACTATGGCCGGATTCAACCCCCGCCGGGCTGCATAAACCCAGCCCGGATACCAGGGAGAGTAGGCCAGGACCCGAATCTTCTTGAGATCGATCTTGTTCCTCAGAATATTCAGGGTTCCCTCCCGAATCAGGCCCGCATCGTACTTCCCCGAGTACACCGCCATGACCACCTTCTCCTGCTTGCCTCCCGGCCCCGGCGCAAAGGTGATCTCCTTAAAATCCTCCTTCCGCAGGCCGCTATCCAGAATCAAGCCCCAGGGATAGAGATAACCTCCCGCCGAAGCAGGGTCCACGGCAATCAGGCGCTTGCCTTTCAAATCCGCCAGGGTCTTGATATTCGGATTATCGGCCCGGCAAATGATCTCGCCTCGAAATTTCTCTTGGCCCTGGGGTTCCACTATCCGGGCAAAGGCCCGGGCCCCGTAGCGATCCGCGATCTTTACGTAAATAAAGGGGTTGCTGAAGCTGATATCAATCAACCCTCGCCCCACCATATTCATATGTTCATCAAAGGTGTCGGGGAAAACCTGCCGGATGGTCAGCCCGGTGACGCGGCTCAAATATTCGATCAGCAAATGGTGCCGCTCGTAGGAGACTGTATGCGCATACTGGGGAAGATAGGCATAGGTGATGGCGTGTTCCGGGCGTACTACCGTCACCTCGCCCCGTTTGGAAAGATCGATGGTTTTGACCGGCTCATCATTCCCGCAACCGGCCAGGAGAAGGCCGACACATAACCCGAGAGCCACGCTGCGCCACTGCCTAATCCTCATGCCTCAAAGCCCCCATTAATCCCGTTTTCTGTGTCAAATGCCACCAACTTAATCTATAATTTATTGACAATTCTCATTTATCTTAACTGAAAACTGAAAACCGAAAACTAGATAAGTTTGACGCTCCCCCGCCGCCAGGCCCTCAAAGCACATCTTTAACGTTAATTTTATGATATTTTAACCACTTCCACAAGGTGACCCGGCTTACCCCCAGGCTCTTGGCCGCCTCGTTCATCTTCCCGCCGGCTCCTTTTAAGGCCCTCACCAGCGATTCCTTGTCTCGAGCCCGGCTGCCATGCTGAGCCCTGGAGGTCCCCCGGGGGCGCGCCCCGCCTTCCTGGCTGAGGTGGACCGGCAAATGCTCCGGCAAAATATTCCCCTCCGGGCACAACATCAAGGCATACTCCATGGCGTTGGTCAGCTCCCGCACATTGCCGGGCCAATCGTACCGCATCAACGCCTCCAACGCCTCTTTGCTGAGGCCGGCCACCGGTTTGCCGGTCTTGAGTCGGGTCCGCTCGATGCAGGCTTCCGCCAGCAAGGGGATATCCTCCCGCCGCTCCCGCAAGGCCGGCAGGTGCATGGGGATGACATTGAGGCGATAAAACAGGTCTTCCCGGAACCGGCCCTCCGCCACGAGCTGCTGCAAGTTCCGGTTAGTCGCCGCGATCACCCGCACATCCACCATGATGGGTTTCTGGCCTCCCTCTCTTTCGATGACTTGCTCACATAATACCCGGAGCAGCTTGGCCTGAATGCTCAGGGAAAGGTCCGCCACCTCATCCAGAAAGATGTCGCCCCCGTTGGCCGCTTCCAAATGGCCCTGGCGGGTGGATTCCGCGCCGCTGAAAGCTCCTTGACCGGGTCCGAACAGCTCGGTTTCCAGCAGTGATTCCTGCAGGGCCTTGCAGTTCACCCTGATATAAGGCCCCTGCCGGCGTGGACTGAGGTTATGAATCGCCTGGGCTGCCAACTCCTTGCCGGTGCCGCTCTCACCATAAATGATTACCGAGGCGTCATTTTGCGCCACGCTGGAGATCAGGGAGAAGAGCTGCAGCATCACCGCGGACTTGCCCAGCATTCCCTGAAAGCCGTCCTCCTGGCTCAGTTCCCGGCGTAACCGGTTGATAAGCCGTTCCTGAGCCGATAACTCATTGATATCCAAAAAGAATTCAACCCCGCCCAAAACCCGGGCGTCGTCGCCCATGATCAGCGTCGCGGCCTTCATGACATGCCTCAGGCTCCCATCCTTGTTGGCCACGACGCACTTCGAGGGCGCAATGACCCCGTTCTGGAACAGCTCACACTGCTTGCGGCCCCCGGACTGGTCCACACTGAAGCAGGCGTTGCACCTGATCTTCGCACAGCTCTGACCGACGAGTTCCTGTCGCGTATAGCCGGTAATCTCCTCCACGCCCCGGTTGACCGTCTGGATTATCCCCTTGGGGTCCACCACTACCACTCCTTCCATCATGGTGGCACTCAACTTTTCCCAGAGTTTTCCCCAATCCCCTTGGAACATAGCCCTCCCCTTTGGTCGGCTGTAAATCCTTCATGTTAATGATTAACGTTAACGTTCAGTTCAATTATAAACATTTAAGGCTTTAACTCAAGCGAAAAAAATTTTATTGACAAGCGATATTCATATGTTTTATATGTTAATCACTTAACGTAAACCTTGTTTCGCAGGCTTCCCCAGGCTGTGAAAACCACGCTTAAAACCAGGGGCGCCGGCACTGCTCAACTGCCGCCCCCGGCAAAAACCTTCGGCTTTGGAGACCGGTCAACCTCATAGAGAGTATTTTACAAAAGAGCCTCTTGCAAACAGGCTTTTTGTCATCCTGAGCGCAGCGCAGGATCTCGTATCTTCAGCTTGGTTATGAGATTCTTCGGTCCCTTCGCTCCCTCAGAATGACAGCCATTGAAATATTTGCAAGCGGGCCAAAAGTCTTTTCCTTTTATTCCCTCTCCCCCCAGCGGCGGGAGAAGGTTATGGTGAGCGGATAAAAAACTTTTGGCAACGACTAGAGAAAGCGCAACCTGCAGCAATTCTAAATCATTTAACTTGGAGGTTTTTATATTATGAAGCGAAACACCTGGATTCTCGTGGGCATGGCGGTCATCCTGGTCGCCTTCGCCGCCCTGGCTTTGGCCGGTCATGCGGAGGCCGCGGACAAAGTCCAAGCCGCCATTGCCAAAACCCCCGTGGGCACGGCCCCGGGGCAAATCAACCCCGATGCTCCCAAGGGCCTCTTGGGCATTCCCGGTGCGCCTCGCCCCTTCTGGATAATTTGTATCCTTTGGGGCATTTGGGTGGGCTGGATCTTCTCCACCGTGGGCGCCTTTGGCGGCATTATGGCCGGGGTGGGCCACATCACCATTTTCGGCCTGCGGGGTTATGGAGCCACTTTCAAGAAAACCAGCCCCATGATGAACAAGATGATCACCGACACCATCCGGGTCTCCAACCAGTTTCTGGTGGGCCTCTCGGCTATTATTTCCTCCATTAATTATTATCGCATGGGCCGCTTGGTGCTCCCCCTGGGTCTCGCCCTGGCCATCGGCAGCGTTTCCGGGGCCTTTATCATTCCCTGGCTGACGGCCGGCAAGATCAAACTGAGCTCCTACATCGGCTACTTCGGCCTGGCGGT
>CAYNMI010000154.1:0-6550 GCA_964398095.1 uncultured Desulfobacca sp. | reverse complement strand
ATCCTGGGGAAACACAATATCAGCATCGCCGCGGTGATCCAGAAGGGCCGGGAAGTGGCGGGCACGGTCCCCATCGTCATGATCACCCACGAGGCCCGGGAGGCCGACGCCCGGGCCGCCATGGCCGAAATCGATGAGTTGCCCATCGTGTCCCCGCCCACGGTGTTTTACCGGATCGAAGACCCCCACCTCCACGCCGCCCAGATTTGAGCGGCGCGGCCCCGGGGATTTTTGCGTCAACCGTCCGGCGTTCTCACCCGATCCCCGGCAACGGGTCCACGCTCGCCGGCCTGCTGCTGAGGCTCGACAGGGAAGCTTGCTGCGGCCGCTGCTGTTTCCCGTACCACCGCCTCTGCACCTTATTATTTAAGAAAATTGTCATAACCGTCGACAGTGCATTAAATCGCCACTAAGATGAAAATATCAGGATATCTACGCGGTGCAAGGAGAGCCTCATGAAGGATTTTTGGGCCTTCCGGACCATGGTTACCCCGGTCATCATTCAGATTCTCTTCTGGATCGGGACCATTCTCTGTCTCATCGTCGGCGCCATTATGATTGTCTATGGCGCCACCCATTTTCAGGCGGGCCAGGCCCGGTACCTGTGGCAGGGCGTGCTCCTCTTCTTGCTGGGGCCCCTGGGGGTCCGGGTTTATTGTGAGATCCTGATTATCTTCTTTCGCATCAACGAGACCCTGACGGAAATCAAGCACTCCGTTGAACGGCGGCCCGAGGCGTAAAGGCCGGTCAGAAATCGCCGGGTTAACCCCGGGGCCTCAGAGATGCGTCCGGGGGATGGGAGGGGGAGCCAGCCCAAGCAAAAGCATCATATAAACCTTATTAAATTAATTTATGGGAGGCAGGTGATTATGAGAGGACGAGTGGCTCGGTTAGGTTTAGCGCTCATGACCGCGGTGCTCGGCATCGCTCTGCTGGGTTGCGCCACGGGACCGACCGGCGGTACGATGCCGGAACAAAGCCAGGCGAGCCTCCTGATGGAGGCCGGGTTCAGATCGTACACGCCCACTAACCCCCTGGAGCGAAACTATATTCAGACTCTGCCGACCAACCAGGTGGTGCTGAACCAGTTTAATGGCAAGCCCATCTATCTGGTGTGCACCGGCTCCGACTCCAATCAGTGCTTTTTAGGAGACCAGGCGGCTTATCAGCGTTATCAGCAGTTGGCCACCAAGGTATGCCTTTCCGCAGACCAATGCCAGGTTCAGCAAAAGCGCTGGGATCCTCAAGCCTGGCAGTTGTACGTTGATTCTCAAGGCGCGTTCTGATGGTTTGATCGTAAGTGGGCCGGGGGGATAGCCGCACCCCTCCGGGCCCTGTTTTCCCGGGACGAAGTCTGCCCCGTCAGACCAATAAATCAGTTATGTTCCGCCTGCCTTGCTCACCTGCCCCCCTCCGGTTATGATAAAAGAGGCGCACGGCTCTTGGTCCTTACCCGGAAGCCGGCCGGCCTAAGGCAATTCCTCAGGCTCATTCTTGCTGAGTAAAAGGGCAGGTTTTTTATGAAATATGTCATTCTGGTAGGCGACGGTATGGGGGACTATCCCGTCCCTGCATTGGGCGGCAAAACCCCGCTGGAGGCCGCCGCGACTCCCCATATGGATGAGCTGGCCCGGCGAGGCGAACTGGGATGCGCCCGCACCATCCCTCCGGGCCAGGAGCCGGGCAGCGATATCGCCAATCTGGCCATCATGGGCTACGATCCGGCCCGCTACCACACCGGGCGGGCGCCCCTGGAGGCCGCGGCCCTGGGGGTGGAATTGCGGCCCGCCGAGGTGGCCTTCCGCTGCAACCTGGTGACCCTGCGCCACCAGGGTTCGGGGCTCATCATGGAGGACTATAGCGCCGGGCACATCTCCAGCGCTGAGGCCAAGGAGCTGATTAGCGCCCTGCAAGCCGCCCTGGGCCGGGACGGCCGCCGCTTTTACCCGGGAGTGAGCTACCGCCACCTCCTGGTATGGAACGCCGGGGACGCGGCCTGGCGCACCTACCCGCCCCATGATTGGACCGGCAAGGACGTGGGGCGCCTCATGGGGGATGACGCCCTGCCCCTGTGGGACCTGGTCCGGGCCTCCTGGCCGGTGCTTCAGGACCAGGCCGTCAACCGGCGCCGCGTGGCCGCCGGCAAAAAACCGGCCACTTCCATCTGGCTCTGGGGGCAGGGACGGTCGCCCCAGATGCCCACCCTGCAAGACCGGTTCGGCCTGTGCGGCGCGGTGATCTCCGCGGTGGACCTCATCCGGGGCATCGGCAAGTATGCCGGGCTTAAACCCATCCTGGTGCCCGGGGCCACGGGTTTCCTGGACACCAATTACGCCGGCAAGGTAGCCGCGGCCCTGGAGGCCCTGACCGCCCTGGACCTGGTCTTCGTCCACGTGGAGGCCCCGGATGAAGCGGGCCACAGCGGCGAACTGCAACTCAAGCTTCAGGCCATCGAAGATTTCGACGCCAAGGTGGTGGGGCCCATGCGGGCGGGGTTGGAGAAGCTGGGAGATTATCGGCTCCTGGTGCTGTGCGATCATCTCACCCCCCTGGCCTTACGGACTCACACCCCGGAGCCGGTGCCTTATGTCCTCTATGACTCCCGGACTCCGGCAGACCAGCCCCGACCTTACACCGAGGCCGCGGCCCAGGCCACCGGCTTGCTTCTGGAACAGGGGGCCGACCTCTTGCCCCGCCTCCTGGGCCGGCTATGACGATTTGGGCCTCTCAGGTCGGCATCTGGCCGGGCCGGCGACCCGGGGCCGGGGGGGCCGCTAAATTTGCTTGATGCTTGAGCCTTTTCCGGTAGCAGTGTGTGTTTTTTTTCTCAAGCACCCAATTTCCTTAAAAAAATTATCCAGGGCTCTTGCTTTTTGTTTGGAAATGATTTATCAAAATGATAAAAAGGTTGAAACGCACGAGGAGGTGACCCGCCCGGAATTGCACCAGGGCGACCGGCGGGGAGCATATAATTAATTGCAATTAAACATTTTTTTTATTTACATCTGGCCAAAATGGTGGTGAAGGCAGGAAAGTAATGAAACGCCTTTTGCCTGTCCTGATTATTGCGGCTTTCTTCCTTGGCATCGGCGGCGGCACCGTGGGCCGCCTGCATGTCAATCCCCAGTTATGTAACCTCCCTCAGCATTGCTCCCAATTTTCCATCTATCTTCCCTGCGATGATATCTCCTCCAAATGGGATGTGGCGGCCGAGTTCTCATTGCCGCCCGGCGACTTTGTCTCCTATCTGACCCCCTCTCAGAATAACTTCTTACCCTGCGACAGGCCCGGCCCGGCCCCCCAAGACCATTACGGTTGGCTTGGGTTGGGGTGCGGCGGCTTACCTTCCTAACATCCTTTCCCATTTTTATCGTCCGTTCCGGGTAATCAACTGAACTAGAGACATTGGACAGTTGCTCGGGATGTGCGGGTTTTCGTAATTCTGTCTGAGAATAGGGGAATCCTTCCCTCTTACGCATATCTGAAAGGGTCCGTCGGGGGTACGTCGGCATACCCGACCGATGCAGAACTTATTGGCCAATGGGGGTGGCCCTGAGCGGTTTATGGATAGTACCGCACAGCTTTTTGACCACCATTGGCAGGGCAATTATTTTTAAATTATTCATAAATCACGATTAACTTAATTTTGGAAAAAAAGTAATTAAAAATCATTTTTAAGGGAGGGCGATTATGGTGGTTCTGCATGAGCCGAACTTAACCTGCGAACATCCACCTTAAAGGATACTGACGCCGGCCAAGAGGCATGACAGGAATACCGCACCGCAGGCAAAAGATAAGCCATTATCCTGGTTTTAAGCGCATTCCTGTTATCCCCGGCCAAGACCCGCAGGGCGGCCGGGGCAAGCAACCACCATTCTTTTCCCAGAGACTAAGGAGGCTCTCATATTATGGCCGATACGCACGAAGAAAAATTGGGTACCTTGGTAAAAATCGGCAATCCGGCGGTAGTGGGGCTGGGAGGCTTCGGTATGACCACCCTCATCTTACAATTTCATAACCTGGGCTGGTGTGCACTCAGCCCCGTTCTCTGGCTTGGCCTGTGCTTTGGCGGGACGGCCCAATTGATCGCGGGCCTGCTCGAATTCAAAACCGGCAATAATTTCGGCTTTTGCGCCTTCAGCGGATACGGGGCCTTCTGGATTGCCCTGTGCTTCCTGGTGATCTTCGGCACCAACTCTTCTCTGGTTGCCGCCTATCCCACCCTGGCCCTGAAAAACGGTCTGCCCTGGTTCCTCCTGGTGTGGACCTTCTTTACCTTCTTGCTGTTCATTCCTTCCATGAAACATCATACGGTCCTGGCGCTGATCTTCCTGACCTTGCTGCTGGGCTTCATCGGTTTGGACCTCAAGGAATTTTTCGGCATGAAGGCCATCGGGACCCTGGCCGCCTGGGACCTCATAGTGTGCGCCCTGTTGGCCTGGTATCTCATGTGGCACGTCATCTGTGCTGAGTCGGGCATTAACCTGCCCTTAGGCCCTGCCTGGACCTAAGCAATCTCAGGTAGGTCCCGGTAAGCCGGGAACCCAATGGGCTGGATTCTTCCAGCCCATTTTTTTTATTTGGTTTCCTCTTGGATGATTCGACCCTGTGAGGTAAAGGAAAATCCCTGATTCCCCAAGGTCCCCAGCATCAGGCAATCAATAATGGGTTCGTTAACCTTTTTATCGGCGTGCCATTGGACGATGAAATTGGCGCCCAAACCTTCATCGCCTTTCTTGGGTTCCTTGACGATGACCCGGGTTGCCCCTAAAGGCTCGAGCTTGACCGGCTGCGGCAAATATTTTTCCACGAGTTTGCCGTGGGTATCGTATTGATCGATGCGCGTCACCGTGATGGGCTGGCCCGGGTCGGTGTTATGGATCACCAGATTTGCCCTTAACGGCACCATCATCAACATGGGGGGGCCGCTGATCACGTTGGAGTAACAAGGGATATAAACCGTTTGGCTTTTTACCAGTTTAGGAGCCCCCATGGCCGGGGCGCTGAGGTTGAAGAGTAAGAGAATCGCTAAACTGAGCCATACAGTCATCTGCTGATAAATCCTGGGCCGCATCGCTTTTCCTCCCACGGGGCCGGAATCGGCCGGAGTCTACAAGGTAATATCGACAAGATTATCGGATTTAATTAACCGGGGCTCCTGGCGGGCAGGAGAGAGTGAGCAATTACCGCCATAGAGAAGGTGGCTGTAACCGCAGGCGTCAGCCAGCGGGTTCACAGGCTGGCAGCCGGGGCCGCGCCGGATTGTTTCACTAAGCCTGTTCTTGAAGGTAGCGCACCGCGTTGGCAAAAATGGCCAGACCCGTGCCGACCTGTTCCGGGTAAGGTTCGCCCCGGCGGCGCCAGGTTTCCTTGTCCCGGGTCCAGGTGGGGTGCTGGAAGGAGGAAATATGGGCCTCGGGGTGGGGCATGAGGCCCAGAACCCGCCCGGTGGCGTCGCAGATGCCGGCGATGTCCAGGAGCGACCCGTTGGGGTTATGGGGAAACCGCCCCATGGCGGCGTTGCCCGAGGGCGTGGCATACTTCAGGGCGATCTGGCCCCGGTCGGCCAGCTCCGCCAAGACCGGGCCGTCGGCGTAGAATTTGCCCTCGCCGTGGCGGATGGGCAGTTCCAAGCGGTCCAGCCCCTGGGTGAAGACGCACCGGGATTCCACAGCCTTGAGCTGCACCCAGGCGTCCCGAAAGTTGCCGCAATCGTTGGGGATGAGGGCCGCCAGGCGAGCGTCGGCGCGGCCGGGCAGGCCCGGCAGCAACCCCAGGTTGACCAGGACCTGGAAACCGTTGCAGATGCCGATGACCAGGCGGCCCGCGGCGATGAATTCCTGTAAAGCGGAGCCCAGGGCCAGTTTCAGCCTCAGGGCCAGGATGACCCCGGCGCCGTGGTCGTCGCCCCAGGAAAACCCCCCGGGCACGGCCAGGAGGTGGTAGTCCCAGAGGAGGCTGGGGTTTTCCAACAGATCGGTGGTGTGGACCCGCACCGCCTGGGCCCCGGCCTGCTCCAGGGCGAAGGCGGTCTCGTAGTCGCAGTTGAGGCCGTAGCCGTAAAGCACCAAAGCCTTCGGCTTTGGCGCCGGGTTTTGGGTTTTGGGTTTTCGGTTTTCGGTACTGCCCATGCGACCCCGACCTCTTTAACTCGTTTTACCTCGTTCCCAAGCTCAGCTTGGGAGCGTAATATTTTTTGCCCAAGCTCCGCTTGGGCACCGAAATAAGAGATTGAGACCCAGGTAAATGGTGGGCCGTGCCCACCCTATTCCTTGCCGCTCACTGCTTACTGCTTACTGCTCACTTATACCTACTTCTTGCCGCTCTTTTTGCGCTTGGCCTTGGACTTGGCTTTGGGTTTGGGTTTGGAATCGGCCGCCACTTTCTTCTCTTCCCGCTTCTGTTTCTGGGCGGCCAGTTCGACGACCTTTTCCCGCTTCACTTCCACCCGTTTTGCCTCTTTCCGCCAGGTAAAGACGATGGGGCTGGCCACAAACACCGAGGAGTAGGTGCCCACCAGCACCCCTAAGATCATGGCCAGGGCGAAATC
>CAYNMI010000153.1:0-6551 GCA_964398095.1 uncultured Desulfobacca sp. | reverse complement strand
GTCCACGACGTCATCATCATGAAGGAAGCGCCGAATTACTGGGTGGATTGAGTGGTAGTAAGCAGTAAGCAGTGAGCAGTAAAGGCCGTCAGATAGCCGCGGTCCAATTTCAGCCAGAGAAATGCAGGGGCGGACCCGCGGGCCCGCCCTTTTTTTCCCGGGTTTCGGCCCGGTCGCGCCGCCGCCGACCTGCCGCCATTCAATAAATATCTCTTATAAATAATATAAATTATATTAATTTTACTTATATATTAAAGGCGGATAAAAGTAATGAAAAAGCCGGAGTAGTGATTGGGGATAAGAGAGGCAATCCCTATGTTGATTCAGGCGTACACCACCTCATTTGTGCGGCCGCCCAATCCCAGCGCCCAACATCTCCGCTGTTTCGCCGCGTTCGACGCGGACCTCACCGACTTGCTGCCTTATTTGAATACCGTGCTCAAGGCCTATGATTATTCGGCCGACCCCCCGACGCTGACCTTGAAATTGCCGGGCAAGCTCGTGACGATTCATCCCCGGGAAATCGCCATTAATATCGTGAAAGATGAAGCTGAGGCCGGCGAGATTTTGGCGTGGCTGCAGCAGGAAATCAATGCTACCTGGGAGCGGCGCGGCGAAATTGTCCCGAGTCTTGTGAATGCGCCCCGGCCCCGGGTCTTCGATATCCTCAAGCTTTTACCCAAAACCAATTGTCGTAAGTGTGGGGAACCGACCTGTTGGGTCTTCGCGGTGGGGTTAAGCAATGGCGACAAGGCCCCGGCCCAATGTCCGGCCCTGGACACGCCCCACCAGGAAAAACTTCAGGAATATCTGAGTCATTTTACCTTTTAATAAAAGGCATGTGAGTCCCTCCCCTTCAACTTTTTCGATATATTTTCTAAAGAAATCTCTTGACATAGTCGATATATGTGGTAACAATTTTACCATGTGGTAAAAAATCTACCACGCTAAAGCGAGGAGAGAAAAATGTTTGGAAAATTCATTAAGGAGCGGAGGATTAAGAAGGGGCTAACCCTTAGAGAATTCTGCAAATTGATAGAGGTAGATGCAAGCAATTGGAGCAAAATCGAGCGTGGTTTACTCGCTCCCCCAAAAAGTGAATATAAATTGAAGCAGATTGCAGAAATTTTGAGTATTCCTCTGGGCTCTGACTCATGGTTTGAGATGAAAGACAGGGCAGAATTGGATACAGGCAGCATTCCCAAAGACATTCGGTCCGATAAAGAATTAATAGGTCATCTTCCAATGTTTTTCAGGACTTTAAGAAGCGAGAAGCCTTCTGCGGAAGAAATTGATAAATTAATCGATATTATCAAAAAAGGGGGGGAGTAGTTGCCTTATAAGAACTTCAAATGCAAATGGATTTATAGGAAAGACCTTTATAAATTTGCTGATGAGATCAGATCTAAATATTGGCCAGAGAATTTGTTGCCAATAGATATGGAGAAGATAATTGAACTTAGGTTAGGATTAGATATTGAGCCTATGCGTGGCCTATTTTCTATGATAGACACGGAAGCGTGGTTAAGGATGGATTTAACGGGAATTGTAGTTGATTATGATCGCTATATGAACGAAAAATTTACAAACCGTTTGCGCTTTTCCCTTGCTCATGAATTAGGTCATTATTTTTTGCATAGAGATATTTACTCTAACCTTCCCTTTGATTCGTTAGACGAATGGAAAGATTTTTTGATAAATGTCTCTGAGCCAGATTATAAAGGATTTGAATGGCAAGCAGACGAATTTGCCGGGAGATTTTTAGTTCCATATGATTCTTTAGCTCATAAAGTCCAAGAAGCAATTGAGATTATTAAACAAAAAAATTTAATAGAATATTTGAGAAACGAACCAGATGCCGTCTTATCAAGTGTTGCCCCATCTCTCCGAAAAGATTTTGTTGTTTCAGAACAAGTTATTAAGATTCGGGTTCAAAACGAAGAATTATGGCCACCAAAAATATTCTGAATAATCAAATAACTACCTAAAACCAGCAAAAGGAGGGATATTGTTTCCCCGTCTGGTGGTGCGCGGTGCGCACTACATGGCTGAATGCCGGGTTTTGATAAAGTGGCGGGCCCGGAGGCCCGCCCCACCAGGAAATTAAAAGGGCGGCCCAACGGGTCGCCCTCACTTATGGGATTGGGGGTGGGGGCTTGGGGGAGGGGAAAAGGGCCAGTGGCACAGGCGTCTCGCCTGTGGAAGCCCTTTGCCCTCTCCCCAAAATCCTTTCCTCCCTAATCTTCTCAACCTTCCGCGGCTTTGGGTTGGGTGGCCAGCCAGGCGGCCCGTTCCGGCGGTTTCATGGGGCTGGGGCCCATTTTTAAAGTCCGGCTCACCATTTCCTTGGCCAGGGCGGCGAATTTCGGCCCTTCGGAGGAGGACAGGTTGAACATCTCCAGCCGTTCCGGTTCCAGTCCCATCTGGGGAAGGTCCTTTTTCACCTTATTGACCCGCTTTTTGGCCCGGATGTTGCCCATGAGATAATGGCACTCACCTTCCAGGCAGCCTGCCACGAACACCGCGTCCGCCCCGGCCTCGAAGGCCTTTAACAGGTGAATGATGTCCACCCGGCCGGTGCAGGGCAGCATGAGGACCTTGATATCCGGAGGGTATTGCAGCCGCATCGAACCTGCCAGGTCCGCAGCGCTGTAGGCTCAGTAGCGGCAGCAAAAACCGATAATCTTAGGAGACCACGCAGCAGCAGTCATAACTCCTCCTTTTCTTATCCCGCGGCCAGAGCCGTTTCCTGGGCAATGATCTGGGAGTCGGTGAAATTCTTCAGGGTGATGGCCTTGGCCGGACACTCGGAGACGCATACGCCGCAACCCTGGCACTTGGCCGGGTCGATATAGGCCGCGTCCACGGTGTAATCGATGACCGGGACGTTGAAGGGGCAGGCCCGCACGCAGGTGAGGCATACGGCGCATTTGTCCTGATCCACCACCGCCACGATGCCGCCCACTTCCACGATGTTCTTGGCCAGGAAGGTGGCGGCCCGGCCCGCGGCCGCCTTGGCCTGGGCAATGGTCTCATCGATGGGCTTGGGATAATGAGCCAGGCCCGCCAGGAAGAGGCCGTCAGAGGGCAGGTCCACCGGGCGCAGTTTGGCGTGGGCCTCGTTGAGGAAGCCCTCGGCGTTCCGGGGCACCTTGAAGATTTCGCCCAAATCTTCCGTGGGGGTCGGCAGGATGGCGGTGGCCAGGCCCAGAAGGTCAGGCTTCAGGAGCACCGGCCGTCCCAGGATGGGATCGGTGATGGTCACCTGGAGCTTGCCGTCGGCCGCGGCTTCCACCTGGGGCTTGCCGTTCAGATCGTAGCGGATGAAGGCCACCCCCAGTTCCCGGGCCTCCTGGTACAGGAGTTCCTTGTCCCCGTAGGTGCGCAGGTCCCGGTAGAGAATGAAGACGTCCAGGTTGGGGTTGAGGCGTTTGAGTTCGATGGCGCTTTCCACCGAGTGGGTGCAGCAGAGCCGGCTGCAGTAAGGCCGCTCCGGTTCCCGGGAGCCGACGCACTGGATGAACACCGCCTGCTGGGCCTCCATGATCTTGGGGTCTTTGGCGGCGATGAGTTTGTCCAGTTCCAGGGAAGTGAAGACATTGGGGTTTTGGCCGTAGAGGTACTCCTCGGGTTTGAGGCCGTAGCCGCCCGTGGTCATGATGGTGACGCCATGCTCTATTTTGCGCTCACCCTCCGGGGTCTTGAGGTCGGTGGCGAAGTTGCCGATAAAGCCGCTGGTGTCCTTGACGGTGGTGTTGAACAGGACCTCAATGTTGGGGTGCTTCTCCACCTTCTGGATCAGGTCTTCCAGGTAGCCCCGGTAGTCGTAACCCCGGGAACTGGTCACCAGGTTCCAGGCCTGGCCGCCCAGCTTGTCGCCCTTTTCCACCAAAAAGGCCTGAAAGCCCATGTCGGCGAGGGACCGGGCCGCTTCCATGCCGGCGACGCCGCCGCCGATGACCAGGGCGGCCTTGGTCACCGGGAAGGCCTGCTTGTGCAGGGGTTCCAACTGGGCCACCCGGGCCACCGCGCCCCGGATCAGGCCCTTGGCCTTTTCCAGGGCCTTTTCCGGTTCATGCATGTGCACCCAGGAGTCCTGGTCCCGGATATTGGCCATTTCGAAGAGGTAGGGGTTGAGGCCCACCTGCTGGATGGTCTCCTGGAACATGGGCATGTGGGTCCGGGGGCTGCAAGAGGCCACCACCACCCGGTTGAGCTTGTGTTCCTGGATGGCCCGGAGAATCTTCTCCTGGGTGTCAGTGGAACAGGTGAACAGGTTCTGGTCGGCCAGGGTTACCTTGGGCAGGGTAGCCACGTATTCGGTGAGGGCCGGGACGTTGATGACCCCGCCGATGTTGATGCCGCAGTTGCAGACAAAGACGCCCACCCGGGGTTCCTGGCCTTCGACATCAATTTCCGGGGGCAACTCTTTGACCTTCAGTTCGGTGCCCCGGGCCGAGGCCAGCAGTTCGCCCGCGGCAGCCGCGGCAGCGGAGGCCTCCATCACCGATTGGGGAATATCCTTGGGACCTTGAAACGCTCCGCAGACGAAGATTCCCGGCCGGCTGGCGGCCACCGGCGCAAAAGGCGAGCTCCAGGCAAAGCGGGTTTCCGGCCGGAGGTCAACTCCCAGTTTCTCGGCCAATTTCATGGACCCGGAGGAGACTTCCAGACCGGAGGAGAGGACCACCATATGGAATTCTTCCACCTGGATCGCCCCATCTTCCGACAGATAGCGAATCCGGATATCGCCGGTCTCGGGATCGGGCTCCAGGCTGTGGATCCGGGAGCGGATAAAGCGCACCCCGCTTTCCTGTTCCGCCCGCCAGTAATACTTTTCAAAATCCTTCCCATGGGTGCGCATATCCATGAAGAAGATGGTGGTGTCCAGGGTGTATTCCTTACAGTGCTCCTTGGCGATGACCGCCTGCTTGATGGCGTACATGCAGCACACCGAAGAGCAGTAAGGATTGGTTTTGGCGTCCCGGGAGCCCACGCATTGCAGCCAGGCGATCTTGGTGGGTTCGCGGCGGTCAAAGGGGCGCATGATATGGCCCCGGTAAGGGCCGGTGGCGCTCAAGATGCGCTCGAATTCCATGCTGCTGACAATATTGGGGGATTCACAGTAGCCGTAGCCGGGCAGGCGGCTGGGATCGAAGGGGGTGAAGCCCGGGGCCAAAATCACCGCGCCCACGGCCAACTCCCGCTCCTTCTCCACGTCCCCGTAATTAACGGCCTTGGCCAGGCAGACTTTCTCGCACAGGCCGCAGCCGATGCAGACGTCGCGATCGATGGAGTAGGCCAGGGGCACCGCCTGGGGATATCTGATATAGGTGGCCCGGCGGAGGTCCAAACCCAGGTTGAATTCATTGACCGCCTTGACCGGGCAGGTCTGGCGGCAGACGCCGCAGCCGGTGCACTTTTCTATGTCAATATAGCGAGGATGAGCTTTCAAAAGGGCCCGAAAATTTCCCGCTTCCCCGGTGAGCGACTCCAGTTCCGAATTGGTAATGGTCTCGATATTGATGTGCCGGGCCACCTCCACCAGCTTGGGGGAGACAATGCACATGGAACAGTCGTTGGTAGGGAAGGTCTTGTCCAATTGGGCCATCACGCCGCCGATGGTGGGGGAGCGATCCACCAGATAGACCTTGATGCCGCCATTGGCCAGGTCCAGAGAGGCCTGCATGCCGGCAATCCCGCCGCCCACTACCAAGGCAGCCCCGACTTTTTTATTTTCTTGCTGCGTCATAAGGTGTTCCTTTTCCAGAGATTTGCGTGGCAAGTTTCCCCGGCTCCTTCCCCCCAAAAGGGTTAAGCCGCCAAGACGCCAAATTTGGGATCGGTGCCTTCATGCCCCAGGATGCTCACCAGGGAGGTCGCCTCCAAGTCATTCAAACGCAAGGATATGGTGTAAATGGGCAGGCTGGTCATGGCCGCGATCTGCCGCACGGTATGGGGCTCGGCTTGGAGGGCCTCATAGATCAGGTCCCGTTGGTATTCGGCTTCGGCGCAGGACTTCACCATCTGGTCGAAAGCCGCGGGGTCCAGTTTTTCATGATAGACATTGCCCCGTTCGGTGAGCTGGCGCCCCATGCCCATCAGCCAGCGGAGATCGGGGTTCATGAGGGCCCGGCTCACCGCCGCCAGGGGCAGGGCCAGCCGCTCTCGGTCCAGGGGGCCCAATTCCCGCAGCAGGTTGGTGAGCTCGGTGACATATTCGGCAAACTGCTGACCCTCGGTGGCGCTGACCCAGCGAATATGGAGGCGGTCCTGGTTAATACCCGAGATTGCCAGCAAATAGCGCACCACATCCATCCTGTTAGCCGCATAGATATTACCTTCCAGGTAATGGCAGTCTCCCGGGTGTCAGCCGAACACAAAGACCCCGTCATAATCTTTCTGCAGGGCCTTCAGGACATAAATGGGGTCTACCCGGCCGGTGCACATAGTGCGCATCACGCGCAGGTTGGCGGGATACTGAAAGCGGGAGATGCCCGCGGTATCGGCCCCGGCATAGGCGCACCAGTTACAGAGAAAGCCCATGATTT
>CAYNMI010000152.1:0-6567 GCA_964398095.1 uncultured Desulfobacca sp. | reverse complement strand
AGGATTATCAAGACCTGTTCACCCTGAGCCACTTTGTGGTGTTGGATCGCCCCGGCTATGACCGCCAGCGGCTGGGAGAGGTGCTCATGGGGGAAGTCCATCCCCAATTTCGGCCTCTCACGCCGGAGCGCGGCTTTGGCCACCCTTCCGGCCACAAAGTGGTCTTCCAGGAAACCACCCTGATGGATATCTCAGGCACCGGGATTCGAAATCTGGTGCGGCAAAGGCGTTCAATTCGCTACCTCTTGCCGGAGGCAGTGCGAAGTTATATAATAAGACAACAGCTTTATTTGTAAGGAGGGACGCGCAGCGGCAACTTCAGCCCCTCTCCCCACGGCAGCACTGGTGGCTTTGGCCGTTAAGACCATTGTCGCCCACAAGGGTATAGAGCCGGTGCTCCTGGAGGTGACCGAGTTTTGTTCGTTTGCGGATTACTTCGTCATTTGCTCCGGCGGGTCGCGGCGGCATGTGCTGGCCCTGGCCCAACATGTGGAGGAAGCCCTGGCTCAGGCCGGGATTAAGCCTTTGGGGGTGGAGGGTCTGGAGGAAGGCCAGTGGGTGTTAATGGATTACAATGCCCTGGTGATCCATATCTTTATGCAGCCGCTACGCGAATTCTATAATTTAGAAGATCTTTGGTCGGAAGCCCCCAAGACCGCGATAAACCCCAACAGCAATGGCCTGAATCCGTCCATTTCTCCCCAGGAGCCCCTGTCCGACCCCGATACGGACCCCAAGTCGATCCATCATGAATAAGTGTTCTCCCTGGAGGCTGGTAGCCATAATCATTCTGGCTACGGGTTTGCTCCTGGGGCCGGTCCGGTCCAGTTGGGCCATTTTCGATGGCTTGGCCGGGGGCCTGACCATTGAAAAAGAAAAGCAGATAGGAGAAGAATTTCTCCTGCAAGTGCAGCAACAAGTCCCGCTGATCCAAGACCCCTTCCTGACCTCCTACATAAATCGCTTGGGCCAAAAACTTGTGGCCCAAATAGGCCCCCACCCATTTAAGTACAGGTTTTTTATAATTAATGATCCCACCATGAATGCCTTTGCCGTGCCGGGCGGTTATATTTTTATTAATACCGGTATGATTCGCATGGCCGACCGGGAAGGGGAACTGGCCGGGGTGATGGCCCATGAAATTTCCCACGTCTATTGCCGGCACATGTCCAAGATGATGGAGAAATCTCGATTGGTCAATATTGCCAGCATGATCGGGACGCTGGCGTCCCTTTTCTTGGGGGGCGTAGGCGTGCCCCTCATGGTGGGCTCCGCGGCCGCCGGGGAAAGCGCCATGCTGAAATATAGCCGGGAGAACGAAGCCGAGGCCGACGCCCACGGATTCTGGTGGATGGTAAAAGCCGGTTATAATCCTCGGGATATGATCAGCATATTCCAGAAAATGAATAAACAGCGGTGGTTGGAAGGCGGCAATATTCCCGTGTATCTGGCCGATCACCCGGGCACCGATAGCCGGATCGTCGATCTCTCCCACCAACTGGTCATCCATCAGAAGGAACTACCGCCCGAGAGAGACAATCCGGCTTTCCATTACTTCACCGTCAAATTGGCATCCATCGTCGGCAATCAGAATCAATTCTTGCGGCGCATGACCCAAGATGCGCTCCATGAGCCGAATAACCCCGTTTACCAATACGGCCGAGCCCTGGCCTTGGCCAATTTAGAACAGGACAAGGAAGCCGTGGCCGCATTTCAACAAGCCTTGCGGCTTTCCCCGGATAACCATCTGATCAAACGGGATTTAGGCATTTTTTATTTTAACCATAATCAATTCCCCGCGGCCTTACAGACCTTGAATGAGCTTTCCCGGCGTTATCCCCAGGACAGCGTGTCTCTTTATTATCTGGGGCGGATTTATCAGGAGACCAAAAAACCTGATCTGGCCTTGCCCCTGTTTGAAAAGGTACACGAGCTCAATCCCGCCTTCAGCCAGGTTTACTACAACTTGGGGACTCTTTACGGCGAGAAGCGGAAAATGGGTCTGGCCCATTATTATTTAGGATTTTATAGTCTCTATGTGAAAGCCCTGCCTACTGCCATGTATCATTTTCAGAAGGCTTTAAAGGACTTACCCCCAGGTGACTCCCGTTATTTCAAGGTGCAGACCCAACTGACCCGCCTGAGACAAATGAATGTCAGGGTACGTAACTAGACCCCGGTAAAGAGGATAGCAAAGAGGCCCGGCGGCGGTTGCTAACTGCCACAGGAAAAATTCCATGCCGATCTATGAATATCGCTGCCAGGCATGTCGCCGGATTTCCAGCTTCTTGATCTTAAATCGGCGCGATCCTTTTGTTCCGGTGTGTAAGGAATGCGGTAGCCCCTCAATGGAGAGGGTTCTATCCCGGGTGTATGTGCGGCTCTCCGAAGAAACCCGCCTGGAACGCCTGGCGGACCCCTCGGCCTGGGGCGGGGTGGATGAGAACGATCCCCAGAGTGTTGCCAAAGCGCTCAAAAGGATGGGCCAGGAAATGGGGGAGGACTTCCCCGGGGAGGTGGATGAATTGGTGGAAGAAGCCATGGACAGCCAGGCGGGTGACCCCGCCGGTGAGACGGACCTGTAACCATCCCGGCTCCGGCGGTCACTGGGAATATGTTTTTTCTTCGGTCAGCCGATTGACTGGATCTGGGTCGGGACCCCGGCCAGGTAGCCGCCGGCCTGACCTGGATTATCTTCCTTCCTGAACCCCTAGTTACCAAGTTATCAAACCTTCCCTTTACCCTTTCGAGTTAAGCCCAGCAGACCGAGAAGTCCGCTGCCCAGTAAAAGGAAGGACGAGTTGATGGGGGCCGCGATCGGGGCCGAACCTATCTGGGCGAGGCCCGCAGAAAACACGATGCCGTTTTGGTCTTTCAGGTAAAACAGGGCGAAGTCATCCCAGGGACTGAGGTCATTTGCCAGGAAGGCCCAGTCAAAGGAAAATTGCTGTCCGGCCCCCAGGCTTAGGTCCGTTTCCATAATTGCCCCGACGGTGCCGGCCTGACTCGTGGCATTTTGAAACCCGGAGGTATTAACCCCGGTGCTTAATCCCATGAGTTCTGCCATGAGATCGCCCTCGGTGGGTTTATAGACAGTGCCCAGAGCCGAAGTTCTCGAGCTATAGAGGTCGGCGCAAGCACCGCTATTGCCCAAGAAATTATATCCTGAAAAGAGTCCCAGTTCGAATCCCCGATTGGTTCCTCCACCCCCCTGGCTCAGATTATCTAGAAGCAGTTCCGGATAGGCAGAGTTATCAATGACATTACTCACGACAAACCCGACGCTGCCGGTGAACCCTCCGGGACCCGCAGTATAGGTATAGGTTTGCCAGCCGGTATCACCTTTATCCGGCACGTAGATCCAGGCCGAGGCCCCCACAGTAAGGCCCAACACCAACAGGACATTGCTGATAACGACTAGCGCTTTTTTCATGGCCGACCCTTCCCCTAAATTTTTCATTCTGGTCACCTTATTTCTCCAATGGACCTTAAAAGTCGGACCGCGGAGGTTCCGCCCCTCACTTATCCGGGATGAGGAGAATCCGGACCGAGGCTTGGTCCTGTGCTTTGGGAAAAAGCAGGATTTGTGCCAGGAATTTAGGCGGTTAATCGGGGAAAGCTTGGGGGTTGGAAGGGGAAAGTCTGGGGATTAAGGGATAGTCTTCCCGAAAGCTTAGGCATTGGCAGGAATGGGGGCGGGCTCCGGGTGACGGCAACTCGGTATAAAAGTATTGATGGCGGGCAAAGGCGGTAATCCGGCAGGGGCCGGTGAACGGTGGCGGCCGGCGCCCCGGGGCGTTTTCCCGGCTCAGTGTGGCGCGGTCAGCCACCCGGGGCTGCCGGGGGCCCGGCCCCGGGCCAGAAGTCAGCCAGGGGGCTAGTCAATTCTAGGTTTGGGTTTGCGGGCGGCGCGGCCACTTTTCTCCGGCTTTTGGGCCAGCTTCTCGGCGCCTATCTGGGCGGGGGCCGTCAGCTTATAGACGGTATACCAGGCGCCTTTGGAGTCTTTGGTCTTCTTATAGGTTGCCTTGATCCCTTTTCTGTGCAATTCAGCCACCTTGGCCTGAGCTTCCCTGCTATTCCGATACTGCGCGACCCGCACCTGGATGGTCTTGGCTTTGGCCTGGGCCTTTTCATGCTCTTTGGATTTCGGCGACCGCGGCTTGGGGTTCGTATCGAAGCTATTTTGAAACTTGAGCTTCGAGACCATCTGCCGACGCAACCGCTGCAGTTCTGCTTCCCTGGACTTATGATTGCGATGCAGGTTCCCGGTTTTTGCCTTTTTTTTGGCGGCGGCGGGCGGCGGCAGGGCGGCGACGGACCCGGTCACCGGAGTCGTCCGGCCAGCCTTGGCGGCCACCGCTGCAGTCGGGTGGGATAACGGCGCGGCAATGGGCGCGGGTGTCACGGCGGCGACGGTGGGCGCAGTCACGGTGCCGGGTGCGGCCAGCGGGGCTACTGCGGCAGGTCCGAGAGGCGGCACCCATTGGACCACCTTGGGACCATTAGGTCTCAGCAAGCCCCAGGAATAAGCAATCCGGTAAATATCTCCCCGGCCGGCCAAAGTGCCCACGGCGAAGCTCATCATCATCAGACCCACGATGCCGATCCCGGCGAAGATCGCGTCCTTGAGCCCCAGGGTCAAATGCCAGCCGGTCTTTTTGCCCTTTTTCCTCCGGCCTGACTCCACTCCACCTCCTTTGGGTTTTTTCGGCTGGAAACCCGGTAACCGTAATTGTTGCCGCACACGGTTCTCCCATCGATTCACATGGTTTCCGGAGCCTCCACCCCGAGGATCCCCAAACCATGGCCCAATACGGTTTTCACGCCGCTCACCAGCCAGAGACGGTCTTGGGTGAGTTCGGCGTCTTCGGAGATAAAGCGGTGCTTATAATAATAACTATGCAATTGGGCGGCCAGTTCCGTCAAGAAATAAGTGATCCGATGCGGCTCCAGATTGCGGGCCGCGCCCTCCACCAGCTCCGGGTAGTTGGCCAGCAGCTTGAGGATGGCCAGCTCCTCCGGCAGGGTCAACCGGGGAAACGAGGCCGGGGCAAGCTCCTGCATCTCGATCCCTTGGGCCGCAGCCTGGCGAAAGACCGAAGCCAGCCGGGCGTGGGCGTATTGCACGTAATAGACCGGGTTCTCGCTGCTTTGCTGCTTGGCCAGGTCCAGGTCGAACTCCAGTTGGGCGTCCGGGCGCCGGGTGAGGAAGATGAAGCGGGCGGCATCCTTGCCCACTTCGTCGATGACCTCCCTTAAGGTGACAAAGGCGCCCCCCCGGGTGGTCATGGCCACGGGCTCCCCCTGGCGGAGCAGCGACACCAACTGCACCAGGATGACTTGCAGCCGGCCCTCACAGCCCAGGGCCTGCACCGCGGCCTGCAGCCGGGGCACATAGCCGTGGTGATCGGCCCCCCAGATATCCACCACCTGGTTATAGCCCTGCTGGAATTTGTGCAGGTGATAGGCCACATCCGAGGCAAAATAGGTGGTGGCTCCGTTGCGGCGCCGCACCACCCGGTCTTTTTCGTCCCCGAACTGCGAGGCCCGGAACCACAGGGCGCCATCGGCCTCATAGAGGAAGCCCTGCTCTTGAAGCCGTGCGAAGCTCTGGTCCACCAGACCCTGACGGTAGAGCTCGGTTTCGCTGAACCAGGTGTCAAAGCCGACCCCGAAATCATCCAGGTCGGCCTTGATGCCCGCCAGGATCACGTCGCCGGCGTAACGCCCCAGGCGCAAAAGGTCGTCCTCATGGGGCTCGGCCGGGGGCGGGGCCTGGCCCTGGGCCAGGTAGTCCCGGGCCAGGTCACGCATGTAGTCCCCCTGATAGCCGTCCTCCGGGAACTCCACCACCGCGCCGCCCTGCTCCCGGAGGCGAAAATAAAGGGATTTTCCTAAGGTGAGGATCTGGTTGCCCACGTCGTTGATATAGTATTCCCGGGTTACCTCGTGGCCCGTGGCCCGGAGCAGATTGGCCAGGGCGTCCCCCAGGGCCGCACCCCGGCCGTGGCCGATGTGCAGCGGCCCGGTGGGGTTGGCGCTGACGAACTCCACCTGGACTTTGCGGCCCGCGCCCAGGCCGCTGTCGCCGTAAGCCGGGCCCAATTGATGGATTTCCGGAATCACCCGGCGCCAATAGGCGTCGGCGATAAAAAAATTGATGAAGCCGGGTCCGGCCAACTCCACTTTCTGGAGCATGCCTGCCGGGGCCGCGAGGTTATTGAGGATGGTTTCGGCCACCTTGCGGGGCGGCATTTTGGCCTGCTTGGCCAGGACCAGGGCCAGGTTGGCGGCCAGGTCGCCGTGCTCCGGGTGTTTGGTGGCCTCCACTTCGAAGGCGGGCAGGGTGTCGAAGGCGAGTTGGCCCGCAGCCCGGGCGGTTTCAACGGCATTGATGATTAGGTCACGTAAGTCTTTTTTGAGTCGCATTTAGGTTCGTTTTCCGTTTTCCGTTTTCCGTTTTCAGGAACCAGTAGTCAGGAGCCAGGAGCCAGTAGCCAGTAGTCAGTAGTCAGTGGCCAGTGGTCAGTAAAAGACAGCAGATGAGTCGGTTTCAAGGGAGAT
>CAYNMI010000151.1:0-6613 GCA_964398095.1 uncultured Desulfobacca sp. | reverse complement strand
CCATGGGTTGCCTCATTCCCGTCCTGGCTCTGATCCTCATTGCAGGATTCCTGTTTTGGATCAAATGAGCCCGGGGTCAACTGACGCCCCAGGCACACATACCACCGTCCCGATTGCCGCATCCCCTCGAAGGCCAAGTCGGAACTTCTCGGCCACACCTCCCGTCCATCGGCAATAAAAAAATGTGTCTGGGGAAACGGGTGCGGTACAAATTTCTGCAACCCCTGGGGGTCAGGCTTTTTCAGGGAAATATTGACAGGTTGCGGTTGTTAGTCGTATGGTAGGGACAGAAAAAACCGCCTACCGGTTGCGGCTGGTGTGGGGAACCCATGGCACGGGTGAAGAAGGCGCAGAACAAGTCCTCCGGGGCCAACTTGCGGTTTGAGGTCACCCTGTGGGCGGTAGCGACTCTCTTTAGGCCGCTTGGGAGCCAGAAGAGGGCATAGGAACCGAATGATGAATAACTTAAGAGACTTTTGCTCGAGGCTCGTATGGGGTAGGATTTTTTCCCGCTCAGGCGGACCTATGAGAGAATTCCAGTGAATCAATTCGTTAAAAGTATATTGAACTATTATGCAGCGTTCACCGAGACCCGCTTCTCCAATAGGAGCGCGCTGAATTACAAATGGCTCAACGCCCCCAACCTGACCCTTGATATTTCATTCTTCCCGGAATTTTTCCAGCTTTGGGTATCGAAGCTGGAAACCCATGACCATGGGCCGGTCGATGTTCGTATAAACCAGTTCAAGCGGGAAATCCCTGTTCACCGCTTCCGCCAAAAACTTGACGAACTTCTGGCGACCTCATTCAACCTAGAAAGTCTGCAACAATTCATAGCTGAGGATAGTGGAGGAAACCCGCTTTCCACGCCCGATGAGTTGCGGGAGGCTTTCTTGGAAGGGGTACGGGCTTACAATCTCGCCCTTCGTAGCGCCTTGGAACAGATTGTCTATGCCTTACAAGGAGAAGAAATCGTCGCCATTGAAACCCAATATCGCACAACCGGGCTCCCGGCCCCAACCTTCAACGTTCCGATGTTCTCTCAAGATATATACGATACCTTGCAGCGGGCCGCCGTTGAGTCCGAGGATGAAGGAAGCTATTTCCAGAACCTGAAAGACACCCTGGAAAATAGGGACTATCGCCTAGTCCTCTACGACCTAAATATCCTCCTCAGGCAGTTCGCCGTAATGGAAAGCTATGGCACCTCCTATTTATTTTTTGGCTCTATACGCCAGGAAACCGGCAACAACGGAAACTTTGCCTACCCGTTTTTTTTCATAGAGGTCAATTTCGACACCGGCATGACGGATTGCATCCACCTGACTATCCCCCGTGACCTGGTGCTGCTGAACACACCGGCCATCAATACCTTCGAGTTTCAGAACGTCCTGACGATACCCCGGGCTGCGTCCTTCGCCGGCAGCATCCCCCACCTCCGGCAGATGGACAGCTTTCTTAGTGGTGAATATAACTTACCCCCTCAACCCATCACCACTAATGAAAGCTGCTCTATCCCCCCACCTGTTGAAGGTCTGCCCCATTTGAAATACCGCTTGGGTTTCCAGGTCATTAAGAACGAGGATAAGCGGATTCTCGACTACTCGGAGTTGATGGCGAAGGTTGAACGGGGAGAAGGGTCTACCATTATTGATTTTGTTGACGGCTATCTTACAAAAAACGTCGTAAATACCAATGATGAGACCAATGCCAAGTTCAGGGATAATTATCCTAAAAATACCGCCCGGTATTTCTATTCCGACAACCCCTTGCCGCTAAATCGCTCCCAGAAAAAGATATTGACCGCCATGGGCAACCCCAAAAACCGGGTTGTGGTGGTCGATGGGCCGCCAGGAACCGGTAAGTCGCATACCATCGCGGCCGTTACCTACTGGGCCAACCAAAACGGCACGTCCATAGTCATCACCTCCCATAAAAAAGAAGCCTTGGACGTGGTCGAGCGCATGCTCACCGATAAATATCGCAAGCTGCATCCCCACAGCAAACCCTCCGTTATCAGAATCTCCAGGGACCAGGAACTCGCCACGCTGAACACCATTGAAAACTCCCTCTCCTTGCCGGTGATAGACGCCGCCGCCCGCCGGGCTGACGATTTCAATGTGGACGCCGTGGGGCGTGATAAAGCTAAGGTGCAACACCACCTCGAACACACCATCTCCACCGCAATTACCCAGACCAAGCTGTTACCCCAAGCGAGCCATAAGTTGCTCCGCCTTTTCCAGTTAGAGGAAGAACTGGCCATAGATTCAGGCGAAATTGCCGGGACCCCCTCCCTGGGAATGCCGGAGGCGCTGCGACGCTTCCAAGACCTCCCTGGCCATATTCCCCTAACGGATCTCCGTGGTATTACCCTAGAATCTTTCACCGCCCTTTACCAGCGCCGACATGACATCCCCGGCATTCTTGACGCCTGCAATGCCTTGACCTCCCAGGGGGTTGACCCGAACTCCCTCTCCGGCATCGACCTTACCTCCCTGGTAAATCTGGACGCCGCTAAACCCCTGGTGGACCGGCTGACCGTAGCATTCAACCACGACTTGCCCCTTCGCCGACTGGCGGTCACCGAGTTGCCTTCGTTGCCGCACCCATGGCGGGAATTGCAGGACATAATCTCCTCCTACCGGGAACTGCAAGATGTCCAGCATCGGTTGCAAGAATTGATGGGTCAGACCTCCTTCATGGGCAAAATTGGTCTTGACAAGAAATTCGCCGCCACCAAAGAAAAGTTCTTGCGTGATTTCCCCGCTATATGGGCCTATGCCCAAAAAGCCGGCCTCAAGCCTGATAAACTGCTGGCGCAGGTGGACTCCCTGCTGGATACGCTTCACCGCCTGCAAGGGGATACCCCTTATGCCATGGAGTTTATCTATTCCCTGGCCCGGCAGCCGGCGGATTTCACCGCCCTGGCAGCAGACCTGGGCGACCTGAATAGCCTCAGGTTTCACCACCTGCTAAACGCTGTGGCCTTGCTGCACCAAAAGGAAAAACAGGACCTGACCCTCAAGGAGTTGGCCCGGGGGCTCAAGCAGCTCCAAGACCTCACCCGCTATTCCCACATTCTCCAGGTCATAACCGAATTTCAGGAGGCCGTGGGGCTGACAGGTCTGTCTCATCAAGACCTGTATCTCCTGCTGACCAAGCTGCGGGGGACCCTGGAGAACCTGCAATCTCAGACCCTCGACGATCTCCGGGCGGTACGGGACCTCTATGGCTCCACCTTACGGCGGGTGGGGATAGATTTTTCCGACCTCGCCTCCCTGGACAAGCTCACCGGGCTGACTCAGGCTGAGACCAAAATCCTGGAGTTCATCACCCTCCATGCCGAACTGAGCGGGGAAGAAGCCTTCTTGCCGGAAATCCGGGGCCAACTGGAGGAGCTCAACGGCTACAACCAGCGCCTGACCGAGCATACCAACGACCTGCGCCTGAAAGGCTTCCAAAATTTTCAAGCAGACATGCAGAGAATCAAGCGGAGCATTGCCGCCGGTAAACGTCTGACCCCCGAGCAAGCCAGGCGCCTGTGCTCCACCTATGCCTGCATCATCGCCGAGCCGGAGGCCATTTTCAGGTTCTTCCCCATGGAAGAGGGCCTCTTCGATATCCTCATCTTTGACGAAGCCTCCCAGGTTTCCATCGCCCACTCCCTTTCCCTCATCCTTCGGGCCAAGCAGGTGCTGGTCTTCGGAGATAAGTACCAGTACGGCGCGGTGAGCGCCGTTAACGTCAGTCGCAAATACAACGGCGCTTACTTCCAAAGAATCATTAATGCGTACCGAGGGGAAACCCACCGGACGATTTCGGCGGAACAGGAAAAGCGGCTGCTGGATGAGGAGACCGCCGAGGTGGCCGACGACGGCGACCTGTATGTGGCCGAAATCCCGCGGGCTGACCAACAGGACGCCGATCAAGAATGGCTCAAGAACTTCAGCATTCGCATATCCACCCTGGATTTCTGTCAGGCCATTCCTAACTACTACGGCTCCCTCACCGAGCATTTCCGCAGCTTTCCCGAAATTATCGGCTATTCCAACAAGGTCTTCTACCGCCCGGCCCTGATACCCCTGGTGGTCAACCGCCTGCGTACCAAGCCCATTGACGCGGTGCTCCGCTTCCTCAAAGTAGAGACCCAGGGGCATTCCGGCCAAAATGTCAACTTAGACGAAATCGAGGCCATCCGGCAGGACCTTGAGCAGCTTACTGTTGACGGCTACCAAGGCACCATCGGCATCATCACCTCCTTCCGGGAGCAGCGGGACCGGGCGGAAAGATACCTGCGGGAGAAGCTCCCCAACTACCACCGCCTCAAAGAGGAAAACCGGCTTGCCGTCTGGTTTGTGGGGGATGTGCAGGGGGAAGAGCGGGATATCGTCTATTACTCCCTGGTGCAGGACAAGAGACTGGGCAATGCTGACCTGCGCACCATTTACCCCACCCCGGGGGGGACCGCCGACACCATCAAGAGCCTGAAGATGCAGCGTCTGAACGTAGGCTTCTCCCGGGCCAAGGATACCATGGTTTTCGTCCACAGCATGGACCTGGGCGACTATGCCGATAGCAAGTTGGGCGACGCCTTACAGCACTACCGTGCCGTCCTGGAGGAGACCCGCCCCCACGACCATTTTATCGTCGACGACTCGGTGTTCGAATCCCCCAAGGAAAAGGAGCTCTACATCCACATCACCCAGACCGATTTCTACCGCCAGCACCGGGACCGCCTTCTCATTATCCCCCAGTTTGACATCGGGAAGTACATCCAACAAGAATACCAGAGGTTCATCCCCAGGTACCGGGTTGACTTTTTGCTTACTTTAGCCGATGGAGGGAAGGAAAAGAGCCTCATCCTGGAGTACGACGGGTTGGAGTACCACACCAAAGACCCTGAGGTAGTCCGGTCCCTGGAGGACTTCAAGGAAGAATACCTGGAATACGACCTGGCCCGGCAACTGGAGCTGGAAAGCTACGGCTACCACTTCCTGCGCATCAACAAGTTCACCCTGCGGCCCCGGCGGGCGGGAGAGACCCCGGTGGAAGTGCTGAGCGAGCTGCTGGCCAAGGCTTTCGCCATGTAGGGGCTATAAGAAGACCTTATAATCCGTCTTCAGGACCTGGGCTAAACGCCTGGCCATATTCTTGCCGATGGGGCGCTTGCCGTTTTCCATATCGGATAAATTGGTCCGCTTGACCCCCAGCAGGTGGGCCAGTTGCTCCTGGGTCAGGCCTTCCCGCAGCCTGAGGCCCCGGATGGCGCTGCCTTGATGCAGGTCGGGAAAGACCTCTTCCAGGGGGATAGAGCCGCTTTCGTCGTCCAGGATGGTGGCCACGGCGTCTTGAATCCTGAGGATTTTTTCTTCAGGGAGCCGATGGCGCAGGCAGACTTCAGCAAAGTCTCTGGTAATTTGCTCCTTCGTGGGGTCCAACATAGGTCACCTCCAAAGAGAGTGCCCCGGTAACTCTCCAAATGGCCACATAGGTGGGGCGGCCTGGCTTGATATGGCAGTGGTGGCAGTTCTCCGCGCCCTGGATTTTGCCGTAATGCGGCCAATGGCGTTGTACGGGGCCGGCGGCGCGCAACTCCAGGGCCAGGGCCTTGAAGCGCTCCTGAATATTGACGGGCAGCCTCGGAAGATTTTTCACGGCCCGCCGGCTCACGCGCACCTGCCAGCTCATTGCCCCCAAGGTATCATTTTTTGATACCCAAGACAAGCAGGAAGGGATTTGAAGATTGCCGGTTTTTGCCCTATGATGGGAGTCAGGCCGGCCGGGGTTGCGGTTGGACGCCAACGACGGGAAAGGGAGCGGGTATCCTTATGGTCAAGATAAACCTCACCGATGAAGAACTGGCCAGGCTGCTGGAGGCGGTGAACGGCGAAGTGGAGCCGCCCCCGGAGTTGGCCGGGAAGCTGTTCCCCTCCCTCCTGGAAAAGCTGGGCCAGGCCGGGAAGTTTGACTTCGAGACCTTAAACCGCATCCGCATCCCCACCATCGAGTATGCCGGCAAGCGCTCCGAGGGGGTCATCCTGGCCACCGCGGTGGCCCTGGGACAGTCCGCCCCTTTGCAGGTGGTGCGGAGTTTCGGCGAGCCGGGGGCGGATGGCTGGCGGAATCTCATCGTGCAGGGGGATAACCTGCAATTCCTCAAGACCGTGTATCTCAATCAAGACCCGCTGATTAAAGACAAGGTTAAGGGTAAGGTCAAGCTCATCTATATAGACCCGCCGTTTGCGACGAAGGCGGAGTTCCAGGGAGGAGATGGTACAAAAAGTTACAGCGATAGAATAGATACGGCTGAATTCATAGAGAATATTAGAGAAAGGCTTATTTATTGTCGAGAGCTTCTTTCAGATGATTCTTCAATAATCGTTCATCTCGATGACCGAAAGGTTCATTATATAAAAACATTGGTGTCCGGCACGCTAATTGAATAGCAAAGGTTGTCGATTATCAGGTGTTTGAGGGCAAAGCATGGCCCACAAGTCCATGCGTTCCAGGAGCATGGTTTGGGCCAAACGGGAGAGTTCCAGGAGTCCCCAACTAACTTTGGTCTTGAACTTGACCCACACCAGCAGCAGGTAAGCGATCAAGGCGGTCCAGA
>CAYNMI010000150.1:0-6622 GCA_964398095.1 uncultured Desulfobacca sp. | reverse complement strand
GCGTTGGGCGGGGTGAAGCCCTTCATGAGCAGGTAGGAGATGCCGGTAATCAGGACGGTGAGGCAGGTGGTGAGGAGGAAGCCGTTCTGAAAGCCGACCCGTTGAATGACCGGCCCCAGGCCCGCGGCGCTGACCATCATGCCCAGATAGATGGCGGAATTATAGCCTCCCATGGCCAGGCCCCGGAGTTCCGGGGGCGCGGTTTCCACCGCCAGGGCCGCCACCGAGGTAAAGGCCAGGCCCATGCTGGCTCCCATCAGCACGGCGGAGAGGTCGAAATGGAGCGGCGTCCGGGCCACCCCGTAGCCCACCAGGGAGACGGCCATGCCCAGAAGGCCCCACACCACCAGGAGGCTGCGGTGGCGCACCCGGTCGCTCAGATGCCCGAAAGGGAGGCGGGAGATGGCGTTCACCACCCCCTGGATGGCAAAAACCAGGCCGATCTGCCCGTAGGACAGGCCCCGGTTGTGGGCGTGCAGGGGCAGATAGGTGATGAAGATGCCCAGGCCGAAGCAGCCGCCGCCGGTGGCCAGCCAGGAGCCCAGCAAAGGCAGGTTGCGGCCGACCTTCCGGATGATGGCCCGGTCAATAACGGGTTTGGGGGGAGCGGCGAGCATGACGTGCCGGGCCCGGGGCAGGAAAAAGAACAGCACCCAAAAGACCAGGAAGATGCTGAGGCCGGAGAGGATAAAGACCATGGGGAAGCCCCAGGCCTCTGCCCCGAACCCCCCGGCGCCGGGCCCCAGGCTCATCCCCACATAGAGGGCCGTGGTGTACCAGCCGTAGGCGCGGCCCAGGTGGGTGGGCGGGGAGATCCCGGCCACATAAGACATCGTGGTGGGGCCGAAGGCGGCCAGCCCGGCGCCGGAAAAGAGATAGATCCAGATGAGTTGGTAGGGCGTCTTGCTGATGCTCAGGAGGAAGGAGGACGCGGCCAGCATCAGCAGGCCCACGCCGGCCAGGCGCTTCAGGCCCACCCGGCCCGAGATCAGGCCCAGGGGCAGGGACAGGGCCCCCGCGGCCAGCAGGAAGGCGCCGTTGATGAGACCCACCATAACGGTATCGGCGCCCAGAGACCGGGCGTAGAGGGGCACCACCGGAAAGCGCATGTAGGTGCCGAAGTAGCACCCGAGCACCACGGCGCAGCAGATCATCAGGAGGACGGCATAACTGGGGGTGCGGACCGGTTCGGAATTCATGAGAGGACGGGTTTACGGCCGGGAATCGAGTCGAGGCATGGGCAGCCGGGAGGCGCCGAACCAGCTCAGGTCAGACCCCGGGATCGAGACCGGCGGCAGACGGGCCGGGTGACCACCGGGGCCCGTCGCCGCCTGGGCGGAGAGGCGTGATCTTCATCAGGTCCGCTTCAATTCGGACACCTTGGTCTTGAGGCGGCGCACCAGTTCGGCATAAGAGGATTCATGGATAATCCGGCGAAACTGTGACCGGTAATTGCTTACCAGGCTGACGCCTTCGATCACCACGTCGTAGACCTTCCAGGCCCCGTCCTCGTTGAGGAGGCGGTAATTTAAGGGGATCCGGTCATTGGGCCTGACCACCACGGTGCGCACTTCGGCGTAATCGCCCTCCAGAATCTCCCCGGTGTAGTCAATTTTCACCCGCTGGGCGTATTTTTCGATCTTATCGGAGTAGGAGGCCTCCAGAAGGTCGGCGAACAGGTGGACAAATTCATCCCGCTGGGCGCTGCTCAGACTGCCCCAGGTAGGGCCCAGGGAGCGCCTGGCCATCTCCCGGTAATCAAAGTACGGGTCCACGATATGCTTGACCATCTGGCGGCGTTCTTCACCTTGGTAAGCGGGATTCTTGAGAATATCCAAAGCCTTTTCGATGACCTGCTTGACAATCTCGGTGGGAGGGCCCGCGGCCGCCCCGGCAACCCCCACGACCAGGTGCAAGGCTAGACCGAAGATCACGGTTCTTATCAGCAAACGACGCATGATGTACTCCTTTTACTTCAGGTTCGGCAACTTGCTTCCGGGGCCGGTAAGGACCTGCCAGCCGGTGGAAAGGATTTTGTTCCCACTAATCAAAATAATATCAAAAACGGGGAGGTTGGGGGTCGGGAACTTTCGAGCCCTAAACGGGGGTCGTTGCCCCACCTCCCGATCCGAGAGAAATCTCGCCTCAGACCTTGCCGTGGATGTAGCTGCCGATCAATTCTTCCAGATCAATGCCGGATTCAGTGTCGATGATGGTTCCACCCGGAGGGATAAGTTTTCCCGAACTTCCCGGAGACAGCTTGACGAATTTATCCCCGATGATCCCCTTGGTGCGGATGGAGGCGATGGCATCGCGGTAAATCTTGAGTCCGGTCCGCAATTTCATCGTGACCCGGGCTTGAAACTGGTGAGTGAGGTGAATGGCGGTTACCCGGCCCACCTCCACCCCGGCCACCTCCACGGCGGCCCCGGTCTTGAGGCCGGAGGCATTGTCAAAGTTGGCAGAAATCTGATAGCCCTGGCCGAAAATCTCCATCTTGCCCAGGTTAATCGCCAGATAAGCCAGGCAAACTAAGCCTAAAAGCACGAAGATACCTACGGTCAATTCCAGACTGGCTCTTCTCATAAGAGTGTCTAAGCCTCCAGAAAATCGACTTCTCCCCGGATAAAACTCTGGACCACCGGGTCAGGATGATTCTGAATCTCCTCGGGGGTGCCCGCCGCAATGATGCGGCCCTTATGAAGCATCGCCACCTGGTGCGCCACCTGGAAGACCTCGGGAATGTCATGGCTCACCATGAGGGCCGTATAGCCGCTCTCCTGGTGGGTCTTGGTAATCAGGTGAAATACCGTATTGGTCATGGGCGGGTCCAAACCGGTGACCGGTTCATCATAGAACATGATCTCCGGCTCCTGGATCATGGCCCGGGCCAGGGCCACCCGCTTTTTCATGCCGCCGCTCAATTCGTCCGGTAACTTGGTCTCCACGTCGGCGGTCAGGGACATCTGGGCCAGGCGGTCCCGGACCCGTTTGGCGATTTCGTCTTCCGAGAGGCGGGTTTTTTCCCGCAGGGGGAAGGCGATATTTTCAAAGACGTTGAGGGAGTCGAACAGGGCGCCTCCCTGAAACAGCACCGCGTAGCGGCGCTTAAATTCCCGCAGATCTCGTCCCCGCAGCAGGGAGATATCCTGGCCGTCCACGAGGATCTGGCCAAAGTCGGGTTTGAGCAGGCCGACGATGTGCTTCAAGAGCACGCTCTTGCCCACGCCGCTCTTGCCGATCACCACGGTTATCTGACCCGTGGGCATCTCCAGGTTGATGCCATCCAGGACCTTGTGGCCGCCAAAGGATTTTATTAAGTTAATAATCTTGACCATGGCTCTTACATAAAGAAGGAGGTGAGAATATAGTCCCAGGCCAGGACCAGCACCGCGGAGAGCACCACCGTCTGATTGGTGGCCTTGCTCACGCCTTCGGCCCCGTGTTCGGTATAGTACCCTTTGTAACAGGCCACCAGGATGATGGTGATGCCGAACACCAGGGACTTGACGATGCCGCCGTTGATATCCAGGGGGACCACGCTCTGGACCATGCTGGAAAAGTAGGACCCGGAACTGACCCCCAGGAGAATCACGCCCACGAGATAGCCGCCCAGGATGCCCACCACGTCAAAGATGGCGGTGAGCAGGGGCACCGCGATGATGCCGGCCAGCAGTTTGGGCATCACCACATATTGCATGGGGTTGACGGCCATGGTGTCCAGGGCGTCCAACTGCTCGGTGATCCGCATAATGCCGATCTCGGCGGTGACCGCGGACCCGGCCCGGGCCGAGACCATGATGCCGGTGAGCACCGGACCCATTTCGCGAATCAGGCTCAAGGCCACCGCCGAACCCAAGGCCCCTTCGGAACCATACTTCCTCAAGGTGTAGTAGCCCTGCAAAGCCAGGACCATACCGGTGAAAGCCGCGGTCAGGAGGATGATCAGGGTGGACTTGACCCCGATATTGCGAATTTCCTGCAGGATCCGCCGGGGCCGGAAGGGCGGCACCAAAGCCAGACCCAGGCCTTCCAGGAGGAAGATCATCATCCCCCCGGCTTCCTGCACCATATTCAACGACCGTTGGCCTAGCAAACGGATGAGATTGGCCATGTGGCATCCTGAAAAAAGATTAAATTATATACTTAGATGAAAATTGGTGAAAAAGCAAGGCGGAAAGGGCCTAGCCATCGTTGGCGCCGCCCCGGCCCCGGGCGGGCAACGGGCCGCAGCCCGGTTCGAGCGCGGCCTGCCTCCCTGGCCCCGCCGCGCCGCCGAACCCGGCAGCGCGGCCGCACTCTTTGATTCTATCACGATACCCTTTTCGGAAAATCCTGTCGACCGGATAAAAACATTGACGGCCCGCAGAACTCTGATTAACATAAATTCAAGATTGGCCAGCCTTCAGGCCGAGTTGCGTTCAAACAAGGATGCATTATGAGAACTGTCATTCTGAACGGAGCCCAGCGGAGTGAAGATTCTAGATTCTTCGCTTCGCTCAGAATGACAATATTACTTTTATGACCGCTACTCAGTATCAGGCCCGTTATTGGCCAGGGGCAGGGAACCGGAGGGGCATGGCGGTCAGGATAGCCATGCACGGCTTCGGGCGTATGGGAGGTGATGGTCTGGTAAGACCGCGAGACGGGCTTTTCCAGCCGGATGTGAGATCCGGCGGCCCCGGTCGGCCGCCGCGTGTTTTAATCTGAGAGAAAATAGGAGCTGCCAGTGAAATATATCGACGCCATCGATATCAAGGGAAAGACTCTTTTTATCCGGGTAGATTTCAACGTCCCTCTGGACCAGAACCTCAACATTACGGATGACACCCGCATCCGGGCGGTGTTGCCCACCATCAACTATTGCCTGGAGGCCGATGCCCGGGTCATCCTGGCTTCCCATCTGGGGCGGCCCAAGGGCCAGCGGGTGGAATCCTTCTCCCTGGCGCCGGTGGCCCGGAGGTTGGCGTACCGGTTGCATAAGAAGGTGAAACTGGCGCCGGATTGCATCGGTCCCGAAGTGGATCAACTCAAGGAAGAAATGAAGCCCGGCGACGTTCTCCTCCTGGAAAACCTGCGCTATCATCCCGAGGAAGAGAAAAATGACCAAAATTTTGCCCGGGAATTGATGAAAGGCGTCGACATTTACGTGGACGACGCCTTCGCCGTGGCCCACCGGGCCCATGCCTCGGTGGAAGCGGTCACCCATTTCGCCCCCATCTGCGTCGGGGGGTTCCTGATGCGGGATGAGGTGCACTACTTTCACCGCTCCATGGAAGACCCGGCCCGGCCCCTGGCGGCCCTCATCGGCGGCGCCAAGATTTCCAGCAAACTCGAGGCCCTGAAGAATCTCCTGCACCATGTGGACAAGATGATCGTCGGCGGGGCCATGGCCAACACCTTTCTCAAGAGCATGGGTTATGAAGTGGGGAAATCCCTGGCGGACGACACCCTCCTGGATTCCGCCAGGGAGATTATGGCCGAGGCCCTGCAGAAGAATGTCAAATTTTACCTGCCGGTGGACTGCGTCGTGGCCGACCGGCTGGATAAACAGGCTGAAACCAAGATCACCCCGGTGCAGGAAGTCCCCCGGGACTGGCTCATCACCGATATCGGTCCGGCCACGGTGACCCTCTTCGGGGAGGCCCTGCAAAACGCCAAAACCATCATCTGGAACGGGCCCATGGGGGCCTTCGAGTACGACGCCTTCAGCCGGGGCACCATGGCCATGGTGCAGAAGGTGGCGGATTCCTATGCCCTGACCATTGTGGGCGGCGGCGACACCGACGTGGCCCTGCACAAGGCCGGGGACTTCCAGAAATTCTCCTATGTCTCCACCGGCGGCGGCGCCTTCATCGAACTGATGGAAGGCAAAAAGTTGCCGGGAATCGTGGCCCTGGAGGAATGGTCCCGGAGGAATAAAGATGTCTGAACGTCAGCCCTTCATCGCGGGAAACTGGAAGATGCATAAAACCCTGGCCGAGGCCGAAACCCTGGCCCGGGCCATCCGGGAAGGCGCGGCCCCGGGCCGGCGGGCCGAGGTAGGGCTGGCCCCGCCCTATACCGCCCTGGCCGCGGTGGCCCATGAATTGGCCGGGTCCGGCCTCCGCCTGCTCGCCCAGGACACCCACTGGGAAAAGCAGGGCGCCTATACCGGCGCCATCTCCCCCGCCATGCTGGCCGATGTGGGCTGCCACTACGTCATCGTCGGGCATTCGGAGCGGCGCCAGCTCTTCGGCGAGACCAACCACACGGTCAACCTGAAGGTCAAGGCGGTCCTGGCCGCGGGGCTCAAGGTCATCATGTGCGTGGGCGAAACCAAGGAAGAACGGCAATCAGGCCAGACCATGTCCCGGGTGGGGGAGCAGGTCCGGGAGGGGCTGGCGGGCGTTGCCGCCACCGCGGCTCAACTGGTCATCGCCTACGAACCGGTGTGGGCCATCGGCACCGGTTTGACCGCCACGCCGGAGCAAGCCCAAGAGGTGCATAGCTTTATCCGGAGCCTGCTCCGGGAACTTCAGGGCGCCGCGGCCGAAGCCATCCGCATTCAGTACGGCGGCAGCGTCACCCCGGATAACGCCGCCATCCTCCTGGGCCAGCCGGATATCGACGGCGCCCTGGT
>CAYNMI010000149.1:0-6629 GCA_964398095.1 uncultured Desulfobacca sp. | reverse complement strand
CTCGGCCTTCTACCTTCCCGACCCCAGGCCAGCCGAAGTGGTTTTTCTGGCCCGGAGAAAAAGAATTCTAAATTTCATCTCTCCCCAGATACTCAAAGAAATCGAGCGGATACTCCAGAAAAAGCTCTTATGGGACAATGCTAAAACCGAAAGCGCAGTGAGCCGGATAAGAAATTTCTCGGAAATGGTTCATCCTAAAGAGCGCCTGGAGGTTATTGCCGCCGATCCTGACAGCCGTATCCTGGAATGCGCCGTGGAGGGCCAGGCGGAATTCATCATTTCCGGCGACAAGCATCTTCTCAACCTAAAAGCTTACCAAGGGATTGCCATCGTGACTCCCGTGGATTTTCTGGAATCTTGCCAATAGAGGATTTCCAATTGCCAAAATCAGCAAACTGTGTAAAAAGCCAAAAAATATCCCTAATTCCGGGGGCTCGAATGGACCCGATTATCCAAAAGTGCAAAGAGATTTTAGAGAAGTATTATGGAGACCGGTTTGCTGGTCTCATTCTGTATGGCTCCCAGGCGCGCGGCCAGGCCGAAGCAGGGAGTGATATCGATCTACTGGTCCTGCTCCAGGGGCCATTTGATTATTTCCAGGAAATCTGGGACCTGGCCGAGTTGCTCTATCCGTTGCAGCTGGAATCGGATCGACTGATTTCGGTCAAACCTGCCGCGGTGCAAGACTTTCAGGCTGGTATTGTGCAGTTTTATCGCCGCGCCCGGCGGGAAGGGGTACAGTTATGAACCTGCCGCTTTTCGAGCCCGAAGTTAAGGCCAACCTGGAGCGGGCGGAAGAATCCCTTCGGGCGGCCCAATTGCTCTATGAAGCCGGGCATTGGGATTTTGCCGCAGCCCGGGCCTATTACGCCGCTTTTTATGCCGCCACCGCGGCCTTGTTAAGTGAGGGCCGGGAATACCAGAAACACAGCGGCGTCATCGCAGCCATTCACCAGTTTCTGGTCAAAACCGGCAAGCTGGATAAAGAGCGCGGCAAAAATCTGAACTGGCTTTTTGAACTGCGCAGCATTGGCGATTATGGCGACACTCGTCATGTGCCCCAGGAAGATGCGGCCAGGGCCATCGCGGTGGCCCTGTCATTTGTCGCGGCTATCAAAAAAATCTTACAGCGTCCGGAATAGAAAGGCCGAAGCGATGTAACGGGAGCCTTTTCAGGACAAGATGCGGCGCCTCACCGCAGGGCTGGAAGAGCAGTTCGCCAAAGGCGCCTGGCTGGAGCAGACCATCTGGGAGAATTTGCAGCGCCTGGGATAGGGGAAATGATATAATGGTAAGCGAATCCGACAAGTTACTCGTTCGCATCCTGCGGGGCACCTCGGACACGAATATCTCTTTTAAGGGGATGTGCCGCCTGCTCCGCCACCTGGGGTTCGTACCCGGGGACGCCAGCATATCTTCACCCGGGGCGGAGTGGAAGAAATCCTCAATCTCCAGACCAAAGCAGGCAGGGCCAAACCTTACCAGATCAAACAGGTGAGGCAGGTGATACTCAAGTATCGCCTGGGAGGCGGGGAAGATGAGCAGTAAATATCGCTATGAAACCATCATGTATTGGCGCGACGAAGACCAGGCTTTCATCGCCGAGGTCCCGGAGTTACCGGGTTGCGCCGCCGATGGTGCTTCCTATCTCGAAGCCCTGGCCAATCTGGACCGGGTTATAGACGAATGGATTCAGACGGCCCGGGAATTGGGACGTTATATCCCCGAACCGAAGGGGCGGTTAATGTATGCCTAAGAAAGTCATTTTGAGATCAGAAACTGTGATATCAAGTCAATGGGGCGGCGCTATCCCCATACGCCTTTATGGAGCAAGAGATGGCAATGCTTTCCAGGGTCAACATGGCCAGTGGAGGTTGAGCTATGAGTCCGGAAACCGAGAAGCTCATTGAAGAAATGACGGCCATTATTGTCCGAGAGGTTGACCCCAAGCAGGTGATTCTCTTCGGCTCCCAGGCCAGGGGAGCTGCCCGGCCTGACTCGGACCTGGATTTCCTCATTATACAGGACCATCCCTTTGTCCGGGGTCAAACCCGCCGCAAGCAGATGGATAGACTCTGGCGGCTGTTGGCCCGGTTCCCTGTTTCCCAAGATATCCTGGTTTACACCCCGGATGAGGTAGAGGAGTGGCGGCAAAGTAAAAACCACGTCATCGCCCGAGCCTTGCGGGAAGGGAAACTGTTATATGAGCGAGATTAAACACGCCCGCGCTCTTTTGGATCTGGCTGAGAAAGACTTCAAGGCCTTACCGAATACACCGCTTACGCGGTGGAATATCGCTACGGCGCCCTGGAGATGGCCGAAGAACCCCTGGACCGCCCCGCAGTCATCCGGCAGCTGCAAAAACTGCTGCATCGGGTCCAAGGAATCCTGGCTCAGGTCTTGGAGGAGAGCAGCTCGTCAACTACCCCTCCCTAAAGGGGAAGCTTGGAAAGCCAGGGTTGACCAGGGAAAGTTCATGAGCTTGGTAAACGTAAACCGAACTATGCTGGAGGATGATTGATGCCAGGAGTTAAAGATAAATCCCTGTTGCCTGCATATCAGCTTCTGGTCCACACCTTAAAAAAACGGCTGGAGGAGGTTGCCGGGGAGAAGTTACAGGCCGTTATTATGCGATTAACAATCTAAAGGTTCTTTACCATCGACGCTGGTGGGGTAAAACAGAATGCCACGTTGGGCACACATAAAATTTGGTTTAATTTTTGGGGGTCAGGGATGACCCGGATCGGGGAGGAAGACATGAAAAACCTCGAGGAGCGGATTAAGGACCTGTCACCAGAGTTGCAACAAGAGGTCTTGGACTTTGTGGAGTTTCTCCTTATGAAGCGAGCCCGGAAACCCCACAGGAAGCTGCGACAGGATTGGGCCGGGGCGTTGCGGGATTACCGGGAGCACTATACCGCCTTGGAACTTCAGAAGAAAGCCTTGGAGTGGCGAGGAGACTGATTCATGTTTCTCATTGATACGAATATCTGGCTGGAGCGAATGTTAGGGCAAGAACAGTCTCAGGCAGTAGGGGAGTTTTTGGATCGTACCCCGCAGGAACATCTATGCATCACCGATTTCTCTTTTCATTCAATTGGCGTTATCCTGACCCGGCTGAAACAGCCACCTGCCCTGGTGCAATTTGTCAGGGACATCTTTATTGATGGTGGGGTAGCGCTGGTTCGCTTGGAACCGGAGGACATTTTTAGTCTGGTGGAGGTTATGGAGCGCTTTAAGTTGGATTTCGACGATGCCTACCAATACTGTTCGGCAGAGAAATACCACCTAACCCTGGTGAGCTTTGATGGCGACTTTGACCGAACCGATCGCGGACGCATGACCCCAGAACGAGTGAGGTAATTTTCTGGACCGCTGCGAGAGCAATGAGGCTAAAATCGCACCCCTGCGCCCTTCCTAAAACTTCCCCTTAAGCTTTGATGAAAATTATCTAGTTCTCAGCCCTCTTAAAGTAACATCCCTCTCTTTTACTCAGCCCGGGCTGCGGCCCCTTACCTGTTTTGATAAATCCCTCAAAAAAACGACTTGACAATACACCTTTATGGTGTAATATTTATCTCACCTAGAAAATGTGAATTATGACAGAGAAGCGCCAACCTACCTATGACCTGGAAGCATTCAAGGCTGCTTTTAGCAGCGTGGAGAGACTGGCTGTTACCGGCACAGCGCTAAGAAGCGCTGCCGCGCTGGGATTTGGCCGCACTGAGATCGTTGCCACGATCCAGACCATGCAACGGGAGCATTTTTACAAGTCCATGACTTCTTATGCCGATCACCGGCTTTGGCAGGACGTGTATCACGTCCCCTCATCGGTTGGTGTGCTGTATGTCAAGTTTACCGCCAATGTTCTAACCAAATTTTTGTTGCTCTCGTTCAAGGAGAAAAACCATGAGCGCTAATCCCTTATGTCCGAAAACGGGGGCGCCGATGCACCGCGGCGTGCGCCCCATGACGTTGACCTATAAGGAGCAGTCGATCTCCTTCGACATGCCTGGCTGGTATTGTGACGATTGCGAGGAGAGCATTCACACCGGCAAGGACATGAAGGTATCCGACCGTATGTTGAATCGGCTTAAGGCAAAGAGCGAGGGTTTGCTTGAGCCGGAAGAGATTCGGCGCATCCGCAAGAAACTTCGTCTTTCTCAGGAGGCTGCCGGGCTTTTAATCGGCGGCGGCCCGCGGGCCTTCCAGAAATACGAAAGCGGCGACCTGCTGCCGAGCCGGGCGGTCAGCAGCGCTTTGGTTCTCCTCGATCATGACCCCGATGCCTTAGCGGTTCTCAAGAGGCGGCACGACGCGCACAAGGCCCCGGTCTCATCGCACCCCGTGCCCCACCCTTAATATATGGGAAGCTCCATATTGGCGGGCCAGCACCATGAGGGAGGTTGTGGATATTACCCATGGTATCTATAACTTCCTAATTTCACTATAATCAATGGTCAAATATGATATAATTTTCCGGAACTAAAAGTTTGGATCACAATGGAGGGCTTAATGGAACAGGCTCAGGAAAGAACCCCCAGCGGCTCTCAAGTTGGAAGCAAGTTAGACGACCTGCTGGCCAAGGTCAAGGCCGTGGCCCAAAGCTCTCATGCCGAACTGTTTGCCAGGATCGTGGATGGCTTCTATGAGCAGATCACCGCAGAATACTTCTCCCCGGAAGACCTGGCTGAGATTGAAGAAGGCTTCGCCCAGATTCGGCGGGGGGAATGTGTGACCTTGGAGGAAATGGAAAAAGAGTTAGGCTTATGAGCTTTGCAATGAACCTGGGCCACCAGGCGCAAAAGGAGATGGCTAAACTTGATCGGCCATTGGCGTGCAGGCTCAGAGACCGCTTGCGGGAGTTAGCAGAAAATCCTCTTGATCCGCGCCTGTCCCGGCAAATGGAAACGGACCCGAACCGGCGTTATTCTCGGGTGGGGGATTGGCGCATCGTCTTTCAAGTAATCGAAGGGCAGAAGGTCATCGAAGTTTCCACTATCCAGCACCGGAGCCGGGTTTACAAGGAATTGAAAAAATAGAGTTAACAGCTCATCAATAATATCCCCAACGTATTAGCGGTGCTTATGGGGCGGCATGGCAGCTCCTTGCTTCGTCGCACGCCGTACCGCACCCCCGATGTATGATAGGCTCCATCCGCCCGAAAAGAAAGAAGCAGACGAAATTTTAACGTACCCCTCTCCAAGTAAAACCCTCATTCTTTCACCCAGTTCGGGGCGGCGGCGCCCTGGGCGATCGAGGGGCAGACACAAGGCTCATGCAGAACTATTGGGGACACAGGAACATGCAGCGTAAGGTGCACTGCACGGCAGCCAACCCGGCGAGGTTTGGAAAGACTCTGGCGATAAGACTTCCCGACCTATAATAAGAAGTTGAAAAGTGTATCACTATGTGCTATATATTCAAAAAAATGAGGGTGTTCAAAAACAAATGGTTCGCCCGCTGGGCGCGCACGGAAGATGTTCCGGATTCCGTCTTGCTGCACGTGGCGGCGGAGATTGTCGCGGGGCAAGTGGAGGCTGATCTTGGCGGCTGTTTGTTCAAGAAGCGGTTAACGCGTGAAGGGAGCGGGAAGCGTGGCGGCTATCGTGCCCTTATAGGATACAAAAAGCCATTTACGGAACGGATTGTCTTTCTTTATGCGTTCGCTAAAAATGCAAGGGCCAATATTTCAGATAAAGAAAAGGAAGCCCTAAGCTTGGTTGCCGAGGCTTTTGTTTCGACAACGGATGCGCAAGTGAGCTTGCTTTTGAAGGAAGGCTCCATAGTGGAGGTACAGCACCATGAGTGAGATTTTGGATATTGCCCATGATATGGCGCGCGACCTGTTCAAGGCCGGGGCCATGGACGAAATTACCATGCGCAAGGTTAACGCGCTATGCTTGCCGCCCAAACGGGCGTTTCGGCCTGAGGATATCCGGCGCATCCGTATGGCGAACCATGTCAGTCAAGCCGTGTTTGCGGCGATCCTTGGTATCGGCAAGACAACGGTTCAACAGTGGGAGCGGGGGCAGAAAATACCAAGCGGTCCGGCGCAACGGCTTCTCGATCTCATTGATCGTAAGGGATTGGCGGCACTAGGCTGATCTGTTGGGAGAGATTCGAGACCTGGGATATCCGCCCGAAAAGCAAGAAGCAGACAAAATTTTAACGTACCCCTCTCCAAGTAAAACCCTCATTCTTGCACTCAGTTCGGGGCGGCGGCGCCCTGGTTTGGGATGAGGGATGTGAGGGTCCCAGTAACCAAAGGCCGGCATTGTCCGGCCTTGATCTTTTTCTGGAGGCAAGACCAGGAGCGCAAAGCAATCCGATGGCAACGGCTTTGACGGCTTAGTGGCGATTCAACTCTGCACCAAGAGCTGGCCCCGAATCTTTAATTTCACCAAAGAGGATCTCGGAGTTGATAAGGTTCCCGAGTTCTTCCACCTGGGCAATAAAAAAACTCTGCCCGGTCGAATGGCGCCAGGCTTTCACCCGCAAGATCAGTGAGAGGCGCCGCGTCCTGAACGAGAACACCTAATACCGTTTTCGGTTTTCAGTTTTCAGTTTTCCATAAAATAATTTAGGGAATTCATTATGTTAGCCGGAGAGTTTGTTGCATCTGAATC
>CAYNMI010000148.1:0-6671 GCA_964398095.1 uncultured Desulfobacca sp. | reverse complement strand
GGTCGAGCCCCATCTCCTTGGCGATCTTCAGGGCGTTGGAAGCCCCCACCACCCCGTAGGCCAGGCGGTAGGTGGGCCGCCGGGTCTCCTCATTAAACACCACCGCCACATTTTCGAATCCATCGGTTTTTTGAGCAAAATTCTTGAGGAGCGGCAGGTGGGTGGTGACGGCCCCATAAGCCCGCCGTTGATAAAAAGCCTGGAGCAGGGCCAGGGCCAGGGCGCCCCCTTCGGTGGGGTCGGTGGCGGTGCCCAGTTCATCCATGAGGATGAGGGCCCGGTCCGGGAGGCCGGTGAGCATGGTGAGGGCCCGCTTCAGGTGGGCCGAAAAGGTGCTGAGACTCTGGGCCAGGTCCTGGGGGTCGCCGATATCGGCGAAGACCGCCTGAAAGGGGCAGAACTCGCTGCCTTCGGCCACGGGGATGGGGAGGCCGCTCTGGACCATGAGGGTCAAGAGACCCAGGGTTTTCAGGGCTACGGTCTTGCCCCCGGAGTTGGCCCCGGAGATGATGAGGAAGCGGTGTTCGGGGCTGAGCAAAAGATCAATGGGGACCACGTCCGGGGCCGCGGCCTGCTCCCGCCGCTGGCGCACCAGGAGGGGATGGCGGGCCTGGCGGAGGTCCACGCCGGGTTGCGTCCGCCAGATGGGTTCCCGGGCCTGGAATTCCTCGGCAAACCTGACCTTGGCCTGGATGGCGTCCAGTTCGCCCAGGGTCGTTAGCGTCAGGCGCAGGTCGTCCAGATGATTCCGCACCAGGTCGGTGAGCCGGCGCAGCACCGCCTCTTCTTCCCGTTTTTCCCGGTTGTGGAGGAGGTTGAGGGCGTTGTTATGCTCCACGATCCCTAAGGGTTCGAGATACAGGGTGGCCTTGGTCTGGGACTGGTCGTGGATGATGCCGGGGATGACGCCCTTGTGATCGGCCTTGATGGGAATGACGTAACGGCCGTGGCGCTGGGAAATGAGGGGACTCTGGAGGACGTCCTGGTAGACCGGTTGAAAAAAGTCCTGCTTGATCTGGCGGTTGAGCCGTTCCCGGGTGTCGGCCAGCTCCCGGCGCACCTGGGCCAGGGCGGGGCTGGCCTGATCCAGGATAAAATTGTGGGGACTGATGCACTGTTGAATGGCCTCGGTCAGGGGGACCGGGTCCTGGAGGTTATCGGCCAGGGAGCTCAGGCGAGGCGTAAGCTCGCCCCCCAGCTTGATATAACGCTTGAGCTGCCGGCCCAGGCGCAGCACCTGCAAGATATCGTTAAAGGCTTCGGCGGGCAGTAAACTGCCCCGGACGGTGGCCTTGTGCAGCCAGGTGGTCAGCAGGGGAAAGTCGGTGAAGGGGATGGGGCCCTCGCGGTATTGGAGTTCCCGCAGTTCCTGGATTTGCTTAAACGCTGCCTGGATTTGATGCAGATCGGCCAAAGGCTGGAGAGCGCCCAGAAAATTCCGTCCCAGGTCAGAGACGGCGTAAGTCTGAACCACCCGGAGAAGCTCAGGAAACTCCAGGGCGGTCAAAGTTTGCTCTGGCATGGCACTCCTGGTTTCTGTTTGAGGGTGGAAGGTCTAGGCACCCAAACGCTGCCGCGCGATCTCTTGAATCACCTTGCCATCGGCCCGGCCGGCGAGGCGGGCCATGACGTTTTTCATTACTTTTCCCAGGTCGTTGGGGCCGGTAGCCCCCAATTCGGCGATGACCCCGGACACTGCCGCAGCCAACTCTTCGGGGCTCAATTGCGGTGGCAAAAAAGAGAGGAGGACACTCAGTTCCTCCTCTTCTTGTTGGGCTCGTTCAGGGCGGCCGGCCTTGGTGTACTCGGCGATGGCCTCCCGACGCTGTTTAACCTGCGTGTTAATGATGGTTTGTAGTTCTGGTTCGGTGAGCTGGCGTTTTAAGTCCACCTCGCGGTAGCGCATGGCGCTCTTCAAGAGCCGCAAGGTGGACACCGCCACCGGTTGTTGTTGTTTGATGGCCTCTTTGAAGGCCTGATCCAGCCGCTGATAAAGGGACATCAATTGCCCTCAATTTTCCGCAGCTTCTTCAAAGCCCGCTTTTTGGCCGCCAAAATTTTCTTTTTCCGCTTAATGCTGGGCTTTTCGTAATGTTCCCGCTTGCGAATCTCAGAGAGAATCCCGGCCTTTTCGCACTGCTTTTTAAAGCGCTTTAAGGCGACCTCGAAAGGTTCGTTGGGTTTTACCCTGACGCCGGGCATCCATTTCGCCTCCCCCCGTAGTCAGATGGCACCTATCGAGCCCGCTCCCCTGTGGTCCGTTGAGTTAGGCCAAAAGATTGGTAAGGCCGATACGGTGATGGTTCTACAAACGTTTATTGTTTATCATCTATTTCAGAACTGTCAAGGAAATTTTGTAAGGAAACTTATGCTTCACAAGAATTTGCCAAGGCCGGAGAGAATTTTTTTGCCGCCGGGCTGCTCCTTAGCATATCATAGGGGCGCGGGGGACTGCATCCGGAGGAATAAGCATGCGGCGTCAAAAGATTAACTGGCTGGCCTTATTGGCGGTTTTACTCCTCTTGGTGGCGGGCTGCATCACCGTCAAGGTGAGCCTGTTCGAAGAGCCGGGCCCTTTGAAGGAGAAAACCCTCTCCGGCCACGGCCGGGATAAGATCCTGCTCATGGAGGTTTCCGGGGTTATTCTGGAAGGGCCGCACCGCATCTTGGGGCTGTTGAGTGGGGTGACCTCCCCCAGCCGGATCAAGGAGGAACTGGACAAGGCCGCCAACGATAGCCACATCAAGGCGGTGGTCGTGAAGATCAATTCCCCGGGGGGCAGCGTCAGCGCCGCGGATGTCATCCTGCATGAACTCAAGGCCTTCAAGGCGGCTAAAGGCGTGCCGATAATAGTCTGTCTGCAAGGCCTGGCCGCGTCCGGGGGTTACTACGTGGCCCAGGCCGGGGATACGATCATTGCCTACCCCACCTGCATCACCGGTTCCATCGGGGTCATTGCCATGAAGTTCAACCTCCAGGGACTGATGCACAAGCTGGGGGTGGGTGAAGACGTGGTCAAAAGCGGCAAATGGAAGGATTTCTGGTCGCCTTTCCGGCCCGCCACCCCGCAAGAGAAGGAGATGATGCAGAACGTCATCAATGATTTTTACCGGGAATTTGTGAACGTGGTGGCCCAAGGGCGGGATTTGAGCCTGAAACAGACCCTGAAACTGGCCGACGGCCGGATCTATACCGCCTCCCAGGCTTTGGACCTGGGATTGGTGGATCAGTTGGGCTATCTGGACGATGCTTTGAATCTGGCCCGGGTCAAAGCGGGCCTGGGACCCGACGCCAAGGTCATAACCTATCACCGCCCCGGCAGTTATAAGCCGACGATTTACTCGTTATTGCCGGACCTGGATATGGTGGGCCCCCAATTTTTATATCTGTGGTGGGGCGGAGGCACCTGAGGACCGAGAAACCAGGGGTGACGGCGGGATTTTTTTCAAGGGATGCGCCCGTTATCCGATAAGGAAGATAAGGGGAAAGAGCGCGGGTTAAGCCGGTGGCGGCATGAGGCCCGTAGCCTTTCTTGAGGTGAATTCGCTTTACTCTAAGAGCCAGTAAAGTTATAATACTATTTAATTTTCTTGCCAGGCGGCATAAGCCGCGGGAAGGGAAAGCACCCCATCGAGGACCGGAGGTCTGATTGACCCCACGGTCGATGGCCAGCCACCCCCAACCCGGAGAAGTGATTACCGGACCAGCCGGCAAATTGCTTATATATCAAGATGAAAAAACCTCATGACAAGGGTTCCGGAACCGTTCCATTGCCGGGCAACCACCAGGGCGACAGCGCGCCGCCGGAGCCGTTGCGGTCCCGCGCGGCCAAGAACGCCGATCCCCCAGGGAATGAGCAGTTGCAGGAGAAGGCTCGCCAGATTATCGCCGCAACCCCGGAGGTCCGGCCGGAGAAAGTCGCGGCGCTGCAGAAGGCCGTGGCCGAGGGCACCTATGAGGTGGAAGCCCGGAAGGTGGCCAACGCCCTGATTACCGAATTGCTCCTGAAACGCTGACCCGCCTCGTTTTAGCCTGCTAGTCCGCCTGGCGGCAGGCCCGTCCGTCTCGGAACAACCCTTTACAAGAAATCTCCAGCGAATCGCTCAATCAGGTCTCACCCCCCGTCATCCGGCGCCAGCGCTGGAGAAGCAGCGCCGCGGCCTCTGCCACTTCGTCCGGGGTGGTGGGCCAGCCCAGGCTGAAGCGCACCGCGCTTCGGGCCGCGGCGGCGGGCAGGCCCATGGCCGCCAGCACCGGGGAGACGGCCTCACAGCCGGCGTGGCAGGCGGAGCCCAGGGAGGCGGCCAGCATGGGTAAGCCCGCCATGAGCTCGGCGCCGTAGACCCCCGGGAAGGAGACGTTCAGGGTGTTGGGGATGCGGTCGGCCTCGGGGCCGTTGAGGCGCAAACCGGGGATGCCGGCCATGAGGAGAGCGTGGAAGCGGTCCCGGAGGCTTTGTATATGCGCCCCGACGCCGGGGAGGCGCTCCCGGGCCAGGCGGCAGGCTTCTCCCAGGGCCACCATGTAAGGTACGTTTTCGGTGCCGGCCCGGCGGCCGCCTTCCTGGGAGGCCCCGTGGAGCAAGGGGGTAAAGACGGCGCCGGGGCGCACGTACAGGGCGCCGACGCCCTTGGGGGCGTAGAACTTGTGGCCCGCCAGCGAGAGGAAATCCACTCCCAAGTCCTCCACGTCCACCGGGATCTTGCCCACGCTTTGGGCCGCATCGGTGTGAAAGGCCACCCCCGCCTCCCGGGCCAGCGCGGCGATCTCGCGGATGGGCGCCAGCGCCCCGGTCTCGTTATTGGCGTGCATGACGCTGATGAGGATGGTCTCCGGGGTCAGAGCCCGGCGCACCGCGTCGGGGTCCAGAAGGCCGGTCCCGTCCACCGGCAAGATGGTGACGGCAAATCCCTGGGACTGCAAGTAGTTACAAGGGGCCAGCACCGCCGGATGCTCGGTGGCGACGGTGATGATGTGGCCGCGGCCGTGGTGCAAGGCCACGCCCTTGATAACCGTATTGTTGGCTTCGCTGGCGCCGCTGGTGAAGACGAGGGCTTCGGGACCGCAGCCCAGGAGGGCGGCCACTTCCCGGCGGGCCTGATGGACGGCCTCCCGAGCCCTGAACCCCAGGGCATAATCGCAACTGGGATTGCCGAACTCAGCTTCCAGAAACGGCCGCATGGCCCGGAAGACCTCCGGGGCCACGGGAGTGGTGGCGTTGTAGTCCAGGTAGATCATGGGCAGTCCTCCTTCCAGCAATGAGTACGGTCCGGGTCTTACCCGTCAGGACTCGATTGACACCTGAATACGACTTTTGATATTGTAACCCGAAAGGTGAAATTTGGGGTGAAGGAGTTGCGCGGCAGAGGAATGATCCTCATAATCTCGGGGTTCTCCCCAGCGCCTGCTCCCCTCTCCATGGTGCCATGAGCCGATCTTTATCCCCTTCATTCTATCGCCTGGGACAATGGCTGGTGCGCCAGACAGTCGGGCGGTTTTTCACCCTGCGGGTTGAGGGGTTGGAGCACCTGCCGGCCCGAGGACCTGCCATTATCTGCCCCAAGCACCAGCGTTGGGAGGATATCCCGATCATCGGCACCGCCATATCCCCGCCAATGCACTATATCGCCAAAGTGGAGCTGTTCCAGCCGCTGCTGTTGGGGGAGGTGATGGGGGCCTGGGGCGCGGTGCCGGTGGACCGGCAAAACCCCCGGGCGACGCTGTCGTCCTTCAAGCGCCTGGCGCCGCTCTTGAGCCAAGGGGCCTATATCGTGCTGTTCCCCGAAGGCACCTACTTTAAGGCCCGGGTCGGCCCCGGCAAGCACCGCCTCATTCAACTCCTCCTCAAGTTACAAAAGCAGAATGGTCTGGAAATTCTGCCCTTCATCCCCGTGGGGGTGGCCTATGAGCCCCGGGGCAGGGGATATACGGCGCACGTCAAGCTGGGGCCGCCCCTCGCGGCCCCCGGCCCCCGCCAGGCCCAGGCCCTGACTGATGCACTCATGGCGCGCATCGCGCATCTGTCCGGCCTCTGACCGGCCCTCGGCTCCAATATTTTTTCAGGTTAATCGCGCCGCAGGGATGATTTCTCCCAGAAAAGCCTTATTTTTTTCCCAGGTGCGGGGATGCTCAGGCTTAAGAGGGATGGTTTTTTTTCGATCCAGGCTTTTTCTGAAAGCTGACCGCTGAGAGCTAAGAGGTGCATCCATGCGAAAAGGCTGGCAATTTCTGTCGTGGCGCTGGTGGGTGGTCCATTTTCTGGGGTTTGCCCTGGTCTATACGGCCGGGCGCCTGACCGCGGCGTTTTTAAAAGGGTAATCCATGAACCGCTGGCTGCCTCGCATTCTGTTCCCCCGGCCCGGCTGGTTTATCCTGCACGCCGCCGCCATTGCCCTGGTGTTCGGCCTGGGCTACGTCGTGAAGTTTTAGGGTGGCCCCCATGCAAACCCAACGCGCTACTCTTTGGGTGGCCCTGGTGGCCCTGGCCGTGGGCGCCGCCATGCTGCATTACCGGATTCATACCCCGGGCGAGGACCCCACGGACCTGTGGCCCACCCTCTTTTCCTTAATCGACCTGTTCCTGGTAAGCGCCCTGTTTCTGTTCCGGCGCACGGCGCTGCTGGGCCTCCTGCTCAACAGCTTTTTGGCCTTCCTGGGGATCATCATGATGG
>CAYNMI010000147.1:2979-6672 GCA_964398095.1 uncultured Desulfobacca sp. | reverse complement strand
TGGACCTCTTCCTGTTCTACGTCTTCTGGGAAGTGATGCTCATCCCCATGTACCTCCTCATCGGGGTCTGGGGCAATCCGGCCCGCCGGGTCTATGCGGCCATCAAGTTCTTCCTGTTCACCATGTTCGGGTCCCTCTTGATGCTTGTGGCCATTTTGGTCCTCTACTTCCACTACGGCAAGACCACCGGCACTTACACCTTCGATCTCCTGAAACTCTACGGCGTGTCGCTGCCCTTTAACTTGCAGTTCTGGATGTTCCTGGCCTTCGGGTTGGCCTTCGCCATCAAGGTGCCCATGTTCCCCTTCCACACCTGGTTGCCGGACGCCCACACCGAAGCGCCCACCGTGGGTTCGGTCATCCTGGCGGCGGTGCTCTTGAAGATGGGGACTTACGGCTTCCTGCGCTTTAACATGCCGCTCTTTCCCCAGGCGGCCCACTTCTTCGTGCCCCTGTTTTCCATCCTGGCCCTCATCGGCATCGTCTACGGCGCCCTGGTCTCCATGGTGCAGAAAGACCTGAAGCGCCTCGTCGCCTTCTCCTCCGTGAGCCACCTGGGCTTCGTCATGCTGGGCCTGTTTACCTTCACCATGTCCGGGGTCCAGGGGGGCATCATCCAGATGATCAACCACGGCCTCTCCACCGGGGCCCTCTTCTTGATTGTCGGCATGATCTACGAGCGGCGCCACACCCGGATGATCGCCGAGTTCGGCGGGCTCTCCACCCCCATGCCCATCTATGCCACCATCTTCATGATCGTGGCCCTGTCCTCCATCGGGCTGCCGGGCTTGAATGGCTTCGTGGGCGAGTTCCTCATCCTCCTGGGGACCTTTAAGACCAACATGTTCTATGCCATCATCGCCGCCACCGGAGTCATCCTGGCGGCCTGCTACATGCTCTGGATGTTCCAGCGGGTGATGTTCGGCAAGGTGACCAACGAGAAGAATAAGGACCTCAAAGACCTGTCTTGGCGGGAAATCGCCATTTTCGCGCCCCTCATCCTCTTCATCGTGTGGATCGGGGTCTATCCCAGCACCTTTTTAAATAAAACCAAGGCGTCCACGGAGAACTTCCTGGCCATGATGCAAAAGGCCAAATCGACGCAAGTTTCCCAACTCCAAGTGTTTAAGGGGGAGGCGCAATGACCTTCACCATACCCAGCTTCCATCTGAGCAGCATCGGGCCGTGGTTGACGCTGACGGTGACCGCCATCCTCATCCTGGTGCTGGATGCCCTCTCCTCCAAGGGGGGCCGGAAGGTGTGCTTCTCCTGGGTCGCCCTGGCGGGCCTGGCGGTGGCGGCGTTGCAAACCATCGGCCTCTGGGGCCAAACCGGCACCGATTTCGCCCGCATGGTCTACCTGGACAACTTCGCCTTCTTCTTCTACCTGGTGTTCATCCTGGGCGCGGCCCTGACGGTGCTCATCTCCCGCCAGTACCTGGAAGATTACGGCAAGAATATGGGTGAATACTACGCCCTCCTGCTCTTCGCCACCGTGGGCATGATGCTCATGGCCGCGGGCGCCCACCTGATCATGATCTTCCTGGGCCTGGAGGTCATGTCCATTGCCATCTATGTCCTGGCGGGCCTCTTCCGGGAGGACCTGCGCTCCAATGAGGCGGCCCTGAAATACCTCATCCTCGGGTCCTTCTCCAGCGCCTTCCTGCTCTTCGGCATGGCCATGCTCTACGGCGCCTCCGGGGGCACCCTGTTTCTGAGCGACCTGCCCAGCCGCCTGGGCGCCGACCCCGCCATGCAGCCCCTGGTGCTCCTGGGCATGGGTCTGTTGATCGTGGGCTTCGGCTTCAAGGTGGCCTCGGCCCCCTTCCACATGTGGACCCCGGACGTCTACGAAGGCGCCCCCACCTCGATTACCGCGTTCATGGCCGTGGCCGTCAAGGCCGCCGCCTTCGCGGCCTTCGCCCGGGTCTTCTTCCTGGCCTTTCCGGCCATCAAGGTGGATTGGACCATGGTCCTCTGGGTCCTGGCCGTGGCCACCATGACCATCGGGAATATCGCGGCCATCTCCCAGACCAACATCAAACGCATGCTGGCCTACTCCTCCATCGCCCACGCCGGCTATCTCTTGGTGGCCCTGGTGGCCGCCAACCAACTGGGCGCGGTGAGCCTGCTCTACTACCTGTTGGCCTACACCCTGATGAACCTGGGGGCCTTCGGAGTAGTGATTCTGGTGGGCCGCAAGAAAGACAGCTACCTGAATATCTACGACTACTCCGGCCTGGCCGCCCAGCATCCGGTCCTGGCCGCCTCCATGGCCCTGTTCATGTTCGCCCTGGCGGGGATCCCCCCCACCGCGGGCTTCGTGGGCAAGTTCTATATCTTCTCCGCGGCCATTCAGGCCGGCTATATCTGGCTGGCCATCATCGGGGTCATGAACTCCCTGGTGTCGGTGTTCTACTATCTCCGCATCACGGTGCTCATGTACATGAAACCCGCGGAGGCCGACCTGGGCGCGGTGGCCTTCTCCCCGGCCCAGACCGCGGTGGTGGCCCTCACCGCCGCCGGCGTGCTCCTCATCGGCATCTTCCCGGGCTTCCTCTATAACCTGGCCATGAACGCGGTGAAGATCTTCCCGGGTTTATAAAAGTTCGCCAATCTAAAAAACTAAAGGCAGGGCCGTCACCGGTCCTGCCTTTTCTTTTTCGTTCCGAAGCTCTTGTTTGGGAATGTCTTTTTGCGGCTAAGTTCAGCGGCGCCGCCCCTCCCTTGCATGGCCAGGCCCCCGGTCCAACTGCGGATGGGCAGCGGCAATAATGCCGCCTGAACAGCCGCGCCTGGGTGTCCCGCACCGAAACACCGCGCCGCATCACCGGCTGGAAGCCTGCACCCCTGGGTCTTGATTGCCAAAGCGGAGAAATTTACTGGAATTAAAGGAAGTTAGATAGAGCCGCGATGCTTGAAAACCTTAAAATATAATTCCTTGACTTTAGTACAAACCTTATTAAAATTCGCCATGTCTTTAAAGAAGGTGACTCCGTTGGATGCAACCAGACATCCTGCCGGTTTGCCGGCGATAATCCCCATGGAGGTAAAAAATGTCGTCTCCTCCAGTCAAACGGTCCATCACCGCAGTCCTGTTATGCCTTTTCTGCTTTCTGGGGCTGGCGCCGCTTCCCGCCCCCGCGGCCGCGGATTATTACGATATTACCGCCTATATTGACAGTCTCTCCTATCTCATCATTCAAGATGACACCGTGCAATGGCACAATGCCAATGGTTGGCCGCCGGGTACGTTTGGTAATTCCAATGACCCCACCACCATCTCCACCAGCACCCCGGCTACCATAACCTGGTATCCCACTTGGGTTGATTGGCCCAATGCGAATAACGAATATATTGGGGAATTTTATTCCATAGTATATACCGGCCTAACCCCGGCCCTGCCGCAAACTGCCCTGAGCATCAGCCTTACCCAGGAACAGGGAGGCGGCGAAATTTCGATTTTTCAATCCCCCACGGCCGACAATGCCTATACCCTGATCTTGGCCTTTAACGACGGGCCTTTTGAAGCCGCGGCCTGGTATGAAGCCAGGGTGGACTTTGCCCCCGTCCCCATCCCCGGGACCCTGTTGTTCCTGGGCTCCGGCCTCCTGGCCCTGCCGTGGTTACAGAGGCGCCTAAACCGCGGTTAGGTTTGTCGCAGTCGCTCAATTAGTTAGGGGCAGGGCCGCG
>CAYNMI010000147.1:0-2969 GCA_964398095.1 uncultured Desulfobacca sp. | reverse complement strand
CTTTTCTTTTTGGCTTCCCCGCTTCATGCCGGGCCCCGCTCCTCCCGCTCTTGCCCCCGATTCCTTTTGAGGCTGCATCGCCAATCCCCCTAAATGCCAGTATTGTCCGGTAGCCATTTTCCGCGCGGGGTGTATAGCTTGCCCAAAACATGGACCCACAAGGCTTTAATCGGGACCGCCACTTCTGAAGCCGTTCCCAGTAAAAAAACCCTCTCCCTCCGAGAAGGGAGAGGGTAACATCAAAGGAACTCCATAGATCATTTAGAATCGGAGATTCTGCAGGTTCTATTTCATATATGGCAGCAAAAACCTAGCCGGACGCGCCTGTCTGAATCCCCCTGGTGCAAAGGGGGGCTTTCCAAGCGAATTCACCAAGTTCCCCCCTTTGATCAATGGGAGATAGGGGGGTTTTGGATTGATGGGGCATGTATCATAAAGGACGAAACCTTTGAGTCTCTGGCGAAAAGGCCTGTTGTCATCCTAAGCGCAGCGAAGGACCTCGTATTTTTACCTGGTTATGAGATACTTCGGTCCCTGCGCTCCCTCAGAATGACAGGCATGGAGATATTTGCCAGAGGCTCTTTTGACATTACCTTTAACTTTAATGACCGCAACTTGGCACTGGCGGGGCGGCGTTCCCAGTCTTTCAGGGAGACCGGGAGGGTGCGGGTCCCGCACCCTCAGACTGGGAGCCGGCCCCAGGAGGGTTGATTCTCAGAGCTCGCCGGACCCCCCCCGGCCGGAACCGGGCCGAAATACTCCGGTCCCCCTGGGAAGGGACCGGAGTTGGATGCAGGCATCCCCCTCGCCGGGCATAGACCAGGAGGCCCAGGCTTGGCTTGGGACTCAGGCTTGTTCTGGCTGCTGGCGCCGCCTCAGGAGCATCATCCCCAGCAGGCCGGTGCCCAGGAGCATCGCCGAGGCCGGGATCGGCACGTTGGAGGCGGTGCCGCTCATTACCTCATTGGCGCAGGTGCCGCTGCCCAATTCAAAATTGAAGGTGTTCCAGTCCCCGGAAGCATTAAAGCCGTCTGGGAAGATTACATCTATGACATAATTGACACCGCTGCCCGCGGGCGCGGTATTCCAGCTCACCGTGGCGGTTCCCAAATTATTAATGCCCGACCCAATCAACACATCCGGCGTCTTGGGATTGGCCTCGTCGTACTTCCCGCCGTATACCCAACTGCCGCTGCCCCATTGCAGATCTCCGGGGTGGGTCCAGGAGCTTACGGTGTAGATCTTGCCCAGGTTAGGACCGCTCATCGCAATGCCGACCGTGTAGGTCCCGTTAGTGCCCAAGGCGATATCGGCCTGGCCGGCGTTCTGCCCATCGGTGCTAATCCCCGCCTGCGGGTAGTTGGTGTAAATCTGCATTTCCAGGTTAGTCCCGGTCCAGGTGATCGCCGTTTTGGTAATGTCCCAGGCGGTGGGGTGCTCGGCGATGATATCCGTCCAGGGGTCACCGTTTGCATGAGAGCCTTGATAGGGCAGCACTAAGGTAGTGTCCGCGATCGTCTCGGTATAGGCGAAAGCGCCTGCCGGGGCCAGCAGCACCAGACCCATGATGACGATGAACAAAGTTGCCAGCAGATTCTTCTTTTTCATAAATCCTCTCCAAGCTTTCGGCCGCCGCATTTCCCAGGGGCAAGGCCTTAAGATATTCAACACACCTTGGGCGGAGGATGTGCAACTTCAGTGCCATCTATTTTTTAGTGTAATTACAGTTAGTTATAAAAATTGGCCCAAAATCTCCCAAAAACCTCTGCGCCATTCGTCAACAATAGTGAACGTTATTTTTTTATTAGGTAATGATTATTGGACAGGATATTCTTGGAATAAGCCTGGAATATGGCGGGGATGAGAGGAATGCGGCGGATACTGCCGGGCGCGTATAAAAGATGTGCTATCGGCAAGACTATTTGTTTAATATAGTGAACATAGTCGGCCGGCTCCCCTGGGGGGTAGGGATCGAAGGGAAAATAAAAAAATGGAGCCCGGGGAGATGAGGTCCCCGGGCTCCAGAGATGCTTTCCCAGTCCGGACCTGACAGTCCGGTCCGCATGAGGCGCGCCGGGCGGGCGCGGCCCCGGTCAGGCGGCCTTACGGGTCCGCTTTTTCAGGCGGTTGGCCTTCTTGCGCAGGAGGTCGATCTTGGCCTGGGGTTCTCCCGCGGCAATGGCCGCCAGCTTCTGGGCCCGCATCGCCGCGGCTTTTTCCTTCAAGTCCCGCATGCTGACCTTTTCCGTCTGCCGGCCCTCATCCTTGATGCCCTTCACCTGCTTGATGGCGCTCAGCAACTCCTCTTTGTTCATGCCGTGGACCCCGCTGATCTCTCCCAGGTCCAGGGCGTACTTGCGCAGTTCCGTGGCGGTCATCTTGTCCAGGGGTTTTTCCTTTTTCTCTTTGCGTTCCTTCTTTGCCATGCTTCCTCTCCTTAAGTATTGCCTGGCAAGACCTGGGTTATCCTCCCCCTACCCTTGCCTATTTTGATCGGTTTCCAGGCAGGGGCAGCGATCGCCGCGCCCCACCCGGTCAGACGCCCGGTTTAAGCGTTCGGTTAACTGTAACGGTATTTCTCCAATTCCTCAACCCCAAACCGCCATGGGGGCGCCGGCCTTACCCAAAAACGCCGACCTGCCATGGCTCCGGCTATTTTCTGTCCTCCTGCTCCTCCTCCAACTTCTCCCACCGCTGCGCCATCTTCATGAAGGGGGTAAGCAGGTCGATGGGAATGGGGAACAGGGTGGTGGAGTTCTTCTCCGCGGCGATCTCCCTTAAGGTCTGGAGATAGCGCAGGGTTAAGGACATGGGCTCCTCGGCCATGACATGGGCGGCCTCGGCCATCTTGGCCGCGGCCTGGAATTCCCCCTCGGCGTTGATCACCTTGCCTCGCCGCTCCCGCTCCGCCTCCGCCTGCTTGGCCATGGCCCGCTGCATCTCGATGGGCAGGTCGATGGCCCGCAGTT
>CAYNMI010000146.1:0-6676 GCA_964398095.1 uncultured Desulfobacca sp. | reverse complement strand
TGACTGAAGTCCCTTTCCAGAAATTTCTCCAGGAAAGTTAAGAGGTTGCGGTCGTCGGCCACCACTTGATTCACCCAGTCTTTGGGTTCGGCCTCCCCGGCCAGGTCTTTCCACAGGGACAAGAGTTCCGGCAGCTTGGAACACTGGAGGAGAGACTCGCCCTGGACCGCGTCCCGCATTTTGGCGAGCACCAATTCTTCCAGGCTGACCTGATCGCCGCGCCGGATCAGCGCTTCCGACTTGGACCGGTCTTCTTTGGCATACTTGTCGCTGATTTTGCCCAACTCCCGGACGATCTTGGCGCTGATGAACACGGCCCGGCCGTTGGCGATGGCTTGCCGCAGGGCCGCAACGCGGTTGCCCCCAGGGAGCCGCCGCAGCAGTTGCCAGATTATCTGACCCAGCCGCTGGTCGTTGCCGATGGGGAGCTTGCCGGTGTGCGCGTCTTCGGGCCGCAATAGCTGATCCCCCACATCAAACAGGCTGAGGAGAATCGACGGGATGGATTCCGGGGCAATCTCCTTGCCGGTATAATCCATCAGCCGGTCCAGAAAAGCCGGCAGCCGGCTGCGGCCATCGGGGCGCACCTGATCTGCCAGCTCCAGCAGCCGGGCCGAAAACGCCGGGGGATCGTCGGCCAGGGATAAAATCGCCATGATCTCGGTATTGGCGATGGTTTCCGGGGGCAGCGCCAGATGGAAATAAATCGGAAAGATATCTGGACTGCAAATCCGTAATTGCTTGCGCCAGGCGACCTCGGCCGGTAGGTCAAATCCCAGGTCCTCCCAGACGTTCTCCAACTTGGGAAAGAGCCGCGACAACATGGACTTGACTGCTTCCCGGTCTTCCTCCGCCACCTGGGTGATCCAGGATTCGTGAAAGGTCCGTAATTGGTCGATCTTACTGCTCACCAATTCCCGGCCGGTGAATTTTCCCGGATAAGTCCGGATCATGTTATAGGCGTCGGGACAAAAAATCCGCAGGGTCTCGAGGCTGATAAAATCCACCGGGTTTACCTCTCCCCGGACCGCCGAATAGGTGACGCTCAGGGTATTGGCCAATAAATTGATCTTGCGGGGCGTGCTGATGAAGTGCTCGATGCCCTTGATGAAGATATTGCCCCAATAGGTCTGGTTAAAAAGGCCCTCGGGCGTACCCGCCATGATGGCTTCCAGCTTCTCCAGGAGTAAGTGGTACAATGAGGTCCGGTCCGGCAGGGGCAGTTCAAAGGGGGCCTGGACAATTTTCTCCAGATAGTTTTCTCCCGAAGTGCCCTGGGATTCCCGCAAAGCCTCGATAACCACCTTCTTGTCGAAGGTCAGGAGATAAATGATGTTGGGGAAATCCGCAATGGATTTGATTATCCCAAAGAGCTGCCGGATCTCCTCCGGATTCAGGCGGTCGATGTCGTCCACGGTGACGAAAATCCGCCGGGATTGCTTCTGGAGCTCTGCGGCGATTTCCATCTTCAATTTGACCACGTTTTTGATCGCCGGTTTCATGGGGGTGAATTCCACCGCGATCTTGCCGATGGCAATGTAAGGAATATGCATGGTCGCGGGTAACTCCGACACCAAGATGGCAAACTCGGCGATTTTTGCCTCCAAGCCGGCCTGGACCACCTCACTGGCGGCCAGACTGGCCTGGAATTGGTCAAAGAAATGCTTGGACAGTTTTTCGTGCCCGGAAAACCACCAGGGATTGAAGGGTACGATAATGGGCTGCTCCGCCGGCGAAGTTTCCTTAAAGTAATGGAACAGGAAATTCAACAGGGTGGTCTTGCCCGAGCCCCAGGGCCCATAGATGGCCACGACAAAGCCCTCGGGCGGCACCATCCTGGCCAGGGATAAGGCCAGATGCCTGGCAAAGGGGGCATAACCCAATTGGTCGTCCCGGGGGTCTATGAGGGGTTTGTCGGCTGAGAACGTGCAGCAAGGCGCCATTATCGGAATGCCGCCTGGCTCTCCGGCGCCGCCCGGTCTTCCTGCCTCGGGAGGCCTCTTCTTATCTGTCAAAATCTTGAGCACCGATGTCTCACTTCTCCCAGGCTGCAAAAACCTTTTTGTCTGTAACGATCATGGCGCACCAAGAGAATAATATTTTGATATCAATATGATGGGCTTTCGCACTCTGGTCCGGGAGATAGAAAAGCCTGGTTTTTCCCCCACCGGCTCCTCCGGGATTATATCGCGGTCCGCCTCACCTCTTTTATATGGTTAATTCGGAACTTTTGCGCTGAACTTAAATCAACCGCCAGCCGTGGCTGCCAGGCAACCATCTTATAACGGACTGTCGCATCTTACGGGGGAAGGGAAACCGGGGCAATCCCGGGGTGGGGAGGGGCAGGAAGGCAGGGGCGTCGCCCGTCTCGGCGACGCCCGGAAACTCATTTCTTCTGGTCGTGGCCTAAGTCGGTGAAGGAGTGCCACAGCTTCTTCAGCAGGCTGTCGTCGTGGGGCTGGGCGCCCTCCGGCTGGACCTGGGGCTCAGGCTCTTCCTTGGCCAGCTCGGTAAGCAGGTGCTGCTGCCGGGCATTCAGGTTCCGGGGAATGATGACCTTGACCTCCACCAGCAGGTCACCCCGGCGCGGCCCCTTGGGATACGGCACCCCTTCGCCCTTCAACCGGATCACCTCTCCGGGTTGGGTGCCCGGCGGGATCACCAGTTCGTGGCTGGCCTTCAGGGTAGGAATGGTCAAACGGGTCCCCAGGGACGCCTGGACAAAGGAAATGGGCACCTGGAGATGCAGGTCGTAGCCCTCGCGCTGGAAAAAATCGTGGGGCCGGACGTGCATGACGATATATAAATCCCCCGGTGGCCCGCCGTGGGCCCCGCCGTTGCCTTCCCCGGGCATAACCAGGTGGGTGCCGCTGTCCATCCCGGGGGGGATCTTCACCTTGAGCTTTTTCTTTTCCCGGATGCGGCCTTCCCCCTTACAGTCGGGGCAGGATTCGGCCACAAACTCCTTCATCCCCTGGCAGCGGGGACAGGTGGTGGTGATCTGAAAGATCCCGTGGCTGCGGGAGACCACCCCCCGGCCGCCGCACTGGGGACAGGGGGTCCGCTTGGTCCCGGGCTTGGCGCCGCTGCCGCCGCAGGTGTGGCAGTTCACCACCCGGGGCACCTCCACCGTCACTTCGGTTCCCAGAACTGCGTCCAAAAAATCCAGGGTCAGATCATAGCGCAGATCATTGCCCTGCTGGGGCCGGGGCCCGCCGCCCCCCCCGAAGCCGCCGCCGAAGCTCCCGAAGCCGAAAACGTCCCCGAAGATATCGCTGAAGGACCGGAAAATATCGGAGAAATCCGTAAACCCGGTGAACCCGGTGGAGGACAAACCCTCATGTCCGTATGTGTCATAGAGGCGCCGCTTCTCCGGGTCATGGAGAACCTCGTAAGCCTCGGCGGCCTCCTTGAACTTCTCTTCGGCGTTCTTATTGCCGGGATTGCGGTCCGGATGATATTTGAGGGCTATCTGGCGGTACTGCTTCTTGATCTCGTCCACACCCGCGTCCCGGGATACACCCAGGACTTGATAATAATCCTTTTTTTGGTTGGCCATATCCTTTTATGTAAGACGCCCCTTTACCGATTTTACTTTGTCGCCCAAATATACGTCTTTGTCCCGGCGATCGTCTATAGTGATGTGGGTGACCACCCGGTTGACTCCCTGCTCAAAAGGGAGTTCATGCAGGACCTGGGCCACCTTCAGCAGCCTGGCGGCGTGGCCGTGCATCAGGGTGCCCATGTCCGTGAGCTCATAGGGGATACCCTCTTGCTGGAGATACACGATCACCGCGGCGACAAAATCGCCCACACTGGTGTCTCCCAGTCCCAAGGGGACCACGCTGATTTCCATGATCGCCATGCTGACCTCCGGAGATGCCGCCGCCTAGGCAAGCAGTAATCGGCGCACGACGTCTTTGAGACGATCCAGATTGGGGGATTTTACCACAAAATCGTCTGCGCCCCAACTGGAAAGGTCCTGGGGAGGGGAAGCGTAGGAGTAGAGAACCACCCGGGTCTTCCGGTTGGCTCCCTTGATCAGGCGTCCGGCCTCTAACCCGGACATATCCGGCAACAGCACCTCCAGGATGACCATATCGGGCTTGAAGGACTCCGCCAGGCGCACTAACTCTGTGGCTCGCCCAGCCACCTGCACTTCGTAGCCCTCATCCTGCAATTCCTCCAGGCACAACTGCCGGATGTGGGGTTCGCCGTCGGCAAACAAAATCCGCGACATGTTTGTGCACCCCTTTGATAGAGCGGTGCTCCCCCGAAAACTTTCTTATTATAACATAATCATCCCCGGAGCCAAAGTCCATTATCACGCCGGGGTGGATTCCATAATATTTCCCCCTCTGGAGACCCGGGGAGCAGCTGGCTCTCCACCCTACAGGTCCGTTTCCCCACCCCCGCCCGCATCTCCGGGGTTCCCCGGGCCTTTCGGCCGCAGACTGCGCCAGCGGGCCGCCAGGTCCGGCTCCGCCCCCTCGGGCCCCGGTTCATAGAAGCTCGCCCCGGTGAGTTCCGAGGGCAGATATGTCTGGTCCACCCAGTGGCCCGGGAAATCGTGGGGATAGCGATACCCCTGGCCATGCCCCAGGCCCTTTCGGTCCCGGTGGGCGTCTTGAAGCGGCGCCGGCACCCGGGTGGCGCCTTGCTCCTCCAGGGCCGCCCGGGCCCGGAAGTAGGCCTGGGTGGAATTGCTCTTGGGGGCCAGGGCCAGATAGATGGTGGCCTGGGCCAGGTGGTACTGCCCTTCCGGCAGACCCACCCAGGCGAGGGCCTGAGAGGCCGCGGCGGCCTGCACCAGGGCCTGGGGGTCGGCCAGGCCGATGTCCTCCGAGGCCAGGATGAGCAGCCGGCGCATGATAAACCGCGGGTCCTCGCCCGCTTCCAGCATCCGGGCCAGCCAATAGAGGGCCGCGTCCACGTCGGAACCCCGGACGCTCTTGATAAAGGCGCTCACGGTATCGTAGTGCGCCTCCCCCGCCCGGTCATACATCAGGTCCCGCCGGGGCATGCACTCCTTAGCCGCGGCCAGGTCCACCCGGATGACGCCTCCCTCCCCCGGGTCGGTGCTCTCCACCGCCAGTTCCAGGGCGGTCAAGGCCCGGCGGGCGTCCCCCCCGGCCATGGCGGCCAGGTAGTCCAGGGCCTCCCCGCTGACCTCGGTCGTGAGCGCCCCCAAACCCCGGTCCGCATCTTTCAGGGCCCGGGCCAGGATGGTGCGGACCTCCTCCGGCCTCAGGGGCTCAAAGATAAAAATCTTGGCCCGGGACAGGAGCGGCCCGATGATCTCGAAGTAGGGGTTTTCGGTGGTGGCCCCCACCAGGGTGATGAGGCCCTCCTCCACGTGGGGCAGCAGGGCGTCCTGCTGGGCCTTGTTGAAGCGGTGAATTTCGTCGATGAGGACCACGGTGCGGCGTCCCTGGTCCCGGTGGCGCCGGGCTTCCTCCACCACCTTGCGCAGGTCCGCCACCCCGGACATCACCGCGCTGAGGCTGACAAAGTGGCAGTTCAGGACTGCGGCCATGACCCGGGCCAGGGTGGTTTTGCCGCTCCCCGGCGGACCCCAGAAAATCATGGAGCTAAACAGCCGGCCGGCCTTGAGGGACCGCCACAACAGGCGCCCGGGGCCCACCAGGTGCGTCTGGCCCACAAATTCCGCCAGGGTCCGGGGCCGCATCCGGGCCGCCAGGGGCGGGGGCGGCGCGAAGAGAGAGGAGGTCTTGTCCATAGGCGTAACAGCTTTCTTACTTGCGATAGTCTGATTTTTTTCTTATATTAATATTAAATCCTTAGCAAGCAGAGGCGTCCCATGTTTGGCTATAATATCACCACGTTGATCATTATCCTGGCTATCGCCCTGCTGCTCTTCGGCCCCCGGCGCCTGCCGGAACTGGGGGACAGCATCGGCAAGGCCATCCGGAGCTTCAAAAAAGCCCACGAAGACCCCGACGGCCTCTCATCCCGGCCGGAGATTCCCGGCAACCCCGCCGCCCCCCAATTGACCACCTGCCCCCAATGCCAGAAAGATTACTCCGGGGACGTCAATTTTTGTCCCCACTGCGGCCAGCGCATCACTAAGGCCTGATCGAGGGTAACGGCGTGTTTGGAATTTCGTTCGAGGAGCTCATCATCCTCGCGGTTCTGGCCTTTATCCTCTTTGGCCCTGAAAAGCTGCCGGAGTATGCCGCGACCCTGGGTAAGTTCGTGGCCAAACTGCGCCAGGCCGGCACGGAAGTGACCCGCCAGTACCAAAACCCCTTCCAGGTTCCCCCGGAGCCGAGCCCGGCTTCGAGCCCGACCCCGGTGGCGGCCCCGGAATCCGCCTGCCCCTACTGCCGGCATCCGGCGGCCCCGGAGTTCATCTTCTGCCCCAAATGCGGCCACCGCCTCAAAGAAGACCATTACCCGCCGCCGCCACCCTCGCCCCAGTCCCCTCTGGCGTCGTAATACTGTTTTCGGTTTTCGGTTTTCGGTAAAATAATTTTGGGAATTATCGCGTTTGCCCAAAGTTCTTTCCTCTTATACCCTCTCCCCCCAGCGGGGGGAGAGGGCTAGGGTGAGGGGGGGGATAAGAAAAAACTTTTGAGGCACTTGCAAAACTGCTTTTTTGTCATCCTGAGCGTAGCGAAGGATCTAGATTCTTCGGTCGCTTCGCTCCCTCAGA
>CAYNMI010000145.1:0-6697 GCA_964398095.1 uncultured Desulfobacca sp. | reverse complement strand
CAGGCTATAACGGGAGAAAATTTATGCAGGTGCAGATCGAACCTTTGGCCCCGGAACTGGAAGCCGGCATCCGGGAAAGGCTGGCAGCCAACCCTTTTGTCCAGTTTGTCGGTATCCAGGTCCCCCAGTTGGGCCTGGGCTACGCCCGGTTTCTGCTGCCCTTCAAGCCCGAACTGGCCAACTCCATCGGCCTCATGCAGGGGGGCGTCATCGCCGCCCTGGCGGACGAGGCCGTGGCCTTCGCCCTCTACAGCCTGGTCAAGGAGGGCGAGACCATCAATACCGTGGAGATGAAGATCAATTTTCTGGGCGCGGTGCAGGACGGGGACGTAACCGCCGAGGCCCGCATCGCCAAGCGGGGCCGCACCATCTCCCTGGGAGAATTCGAGGTGCGCCAGGCCGACCGGTTGGTGGCCAAGGGCCTGTGCACCTATATTCACCTGACGAAAAGATAGGGGGTCATGGTTCCGGGGCCAGGGATTGGGGAATCATTTGCCCCTGACCCCTGGTCCCTAAAACTTATACCCCACCGGCATTACCAGGAGCGGGACGTCTTTCGGAGAGGTCTTGACGGCCTGGGCCAGGGCCTTATCCTGAAAACCTCCGGCGATGCCGGCCCCGAGACCCAACCCCCCGGCCTGCAAGAAGAGGTTCTGGGCGATAAACCCGGACTCCATGTGGGTGTACATCTGGGCTTTAGCCCCATTCTTCACGGCGCACCGGGCGTAATCCCCGGTAATCACCACGATCACCGGGGCTTGGCCGATCCAGGCCTGGGAATTACAGGCCTTGGCCACCGCGGCGCGGAAGTCGCCCTTGGCCACCGGTTCCAGGGCCTGGTCCGGCGCCAGGTAACGGTAAACGCCCGGGGCCAGGTTAGTCACCCCGCGGTCCCCCACCACCAGGTAGAGGTCCACGGCATAGGCGGCCCGGGCCGCGGGCGCGGTCCTTTTCCCCTGGGGGTTGTTAATACCGTCCGCGGCCCAGAGCAATTGGGAGATTTGCGCCAGTTCCAGAGGCCGGGTGGAGAAGCGACGTATGGTGCGCCGGCCCTGCAAGGCCTCTTCCACCGACACGGTCCCCTTTTTGGCCGGAGGCGGCAGCTTAATGGTGTCGGCCGCAAACCCGGCGGTCAAACTCACCAGGGTGAACCACAGGGCCACCAACAGACTAAATCTGATTTTCATGGGCTTAACCTCAATCCCCCAAAATTTTCAGGCCCTCCAGTCGAGCCTGGCTTAGGGGCCGCCCAGGGCGGAGGCGGGCCGGCGGCGCAAGCGCACCCGGGACCCTGGCCCAGCCTCCAGACATACCCATTGGGAAGATAGTGCCGGTGATGACCGAATGCCAGTCCTCGGGAGAAAAAACAGCAGGGGCAGGACCCGTCGCCGTCAGGAAGTGCAGGGGTCAGTCAGCCTGGCCTAATGTTCATACCCCACCGGCATCACCAAAAGGGGCTCGTGGGCCGGGGGCAGCTTCAGGACCTGGGCCAGGGGCTTATCCTCGAAGGCCCCGACGATCCCGGCCCCCAGACCCAGGGCCTCGGCGGCCAGGAACAGGTTCTGGCTGACGTTCCCGGCTTCCATGTGGGTGTACCTGACGCCCCGTTGCCCATACCGGGCGGTGCAGCGGCGGTACTCCCCGGTGATCACCACCATCACCGGGGCCTCGGTCATCCAGGTCTGGTGCAGGCAGGCCCGGGCCACCGCGGCGCGGTCTTCCCCCGGGGTCAAGAGTGCCAGGGCGTGTTCCGCCACCAGGTAATGGTAAACCCCGGCGGGCAGCTCGGCCACCCCCCGCTCGCCCACCACCAAATAGAGATCCAGCGGGTAGGTGGCCCCGGCGGAGGGCGAAGTTCTCAGGCCCCGGGGGTCGCTGAGGCCGTCGGCCTCCCACAGGAGTTGAGAGACCTGCGCCAGGTCCAGGGGCCGGGCCGCAAACTGGCGCACCGTGCGCCGGGCCGCGAGAGTCTCCGCCAGGGGCATCCCGCCTTTTTTGGCCGGGGGTGGCAGTTTGATCGCTGCCGCCCCCCGGCCGCCGGAGGGGTTCAAGGTCAAGATTCCCAGGGCCACGATGAGACTCCAGAAGATGTGCATCTCGACACCTCCGCAACTAACCCCCATGCCTGCCAGAGCGCCAGGGCGGAGCCACGGGTCCCCTAGAGCCCGGCCCGGGCCAGACTGACCACCAAGGCGACCAATCGGGCCATGGCGGCCCGGGTGAGGTGAACGACCAGGTCGGTGGCCTGGCAGGGAACCCGCCGGGTCTTGAAGACGCCGGAGACCGCAATTTCCAAAATCTCCCCCCGGCGCCTGGCCGTCAGGGTTGGCTCTTCGGCAAAAATAAACAGGTTCTGCCCCGGCAGGTGACAGGCGGCCAGGATGACCGGTTCCGCCAGTTCCAAGGCCGCGGGCGGCGCCAGCGGGAGTTGTTGCTGCGCGGCGAATTCTTCCAGGTCGCGGCCGAGATTCCCGGACGTCAGGGGGATTTCCAGGTGGAAGCCGGATGGCGGCTCCGGTGCGGCCCCTGCGGCCACTTGCAGGTTCTCCACCCGGAGGACATAGGTGCCCCCATGTTCGTCCCAGACCATACAGCCCGGGGGGCTCCATGCCAATCTAATCCCCGGGTCGGCAAACCCGGCCTCGGCCCGTGAGCAGGGTATCAGCATAAGCGGTCCTTTTGGCGGTGGTTAAAAAGAGGCGCGCCGGGAGCGGCGCGCCTCCCCCCGGTACGATTTTACCGGGATTGCCGCACTTAATCAGTAAAAAATGCGCCCGGCCATGACCTTGGGGAACAGTTCCTCATGGGCCGGTGGCCCACCCACAAAGCATGAAAATATTATGCAGGGCGGGCGTCCCCGCCCGCCAATCTCGTCTGGTGCATGGCGGGTACCCGGTATTAACTTTGAACTTTGAACCTTGAACTTTTCAGGACAGAAGCCGCCTCGGGAAAAAACGCCTTTATCCAAAGAATTCCTGAGGATGACGCGGTTCGGCCTTGACCCCCAATCTCATAAACCTTAATATCTATACTAGATATAATTTTGTTGAAATCAACCGGCATGGGAGAAGAACATGGCATATTCCCCAATAGTACTGGATCACTTTAAAAACCCCCGCAATGTGGGGGAGATTATCCAAGCCGATGGGGTGGGCGAAGTCGGCAACCCCGTGTGCGGGGATATGATGAATGTGTACATCACGGTCGAGAATGACCGCCTGACCGACGTCAAGTTCAAGACCTTCGGGTGCGGCGCGGCCATCGCGGTTTCCAGCATGATCACCGAAATGGCCAAGGGCAAAACCTTGGAAGAGGCCATGAAGATCACCAACGCGGATGTGGCCGAGGCCCTGGGCGGTCTCCCCCCCAACAAGCTCCACTGTTCCAACCTGGGGGCCGACGCCCTGCACTCCGCCATCAAGAACTATCTGGACCGCAAGGCCGGGAAGGTGCCCGAAACCGATCTGGAGAAGGAGCCGCATCACAAACAGGAAGGCGAAGGCTGCTACTGCCCCTATTGCCAGAAGCAGGTGGAAGAAGAGTCACCCATGTGCATCTTTTGCGGCAAGGAAATCCCCCATGAGCACGACCACTGATGGCCCGGGCCGGGAGATAAGGATACTGTCATGGGTGTAATCTATCTGGACCATCTGGCTGCCACGCCGCTTCACCCCCGGGTGAAGGAGGCCATGATCAAGCACATTGAAACCATATTCGGCAACCCTGCCACCGACAACCAGGTGGGCCAGCCGGCCGCCCAGGCCCTGGAGTTGGCCCGGGAACAGGTGGCCGCGCTGATTAACGCCGAACCCAAAGAGGTGGTATTCAACTCCGGCGGCACCGAGTCCGTCAACCACGCCATCAAGGGCATCGCCATCGGACTCCGGGAGAAGGGGCGCCACATCATCACCTCCAACATCGAGCACAAGTCGGTCCTGAATTCCCTCCGGACCCTGCGCCTCCTGGATTACCGCGTCACTTCCCTGGACGTGGATAAATACGGCCTGGTGGACCCCGCCGCGGTCGAGAAGGCCATCACCCCCGAGACCATTCTCATCTCCATCATGCTGGCCAACAATGAGATCGGCACCATCGAACCCATCGCCGAGATCGCCAAGATCGCCAAACAGCACAAGGTGGTGATGCACACCGACGCGGTGGCCGCCACCGGCGTCATCCCCGTGGACGTGCAGGAGTTGGGGGTGAACCTGTTAAGCCTGGCGGCCAACCAGTTTTACGGCCCCCCTGGGGTCGGGGCCCTTTACGTCCGCAAGGGCACGCCCCTCTGGCCCCTCATCGACGGCGGCCTCCAGGAGAACAAGCGCCGGGCCGGCACCGAAAACCTCATCGGCATCGTGGGCCTGGGCATGGCCGCGGAAATGGCGCGCCTGGAAATGCCCGAACGCCTGCCTCGCATCCAGTCCCTCAAAAACCGCCTGGCCAAGGGGTTGATCGAGCGCATCCCCGAAATCAAGGTTAATGGCTCTCCCACCCAGTGCTTGCCGCACCTCTTCTCCGTGTCGGTGGAATATATCGAAGGCGAAAGCCTGGTGCTCATGCTGGACGAAGAAGGCATCATCGTGGCCACCCGGTCCGCCTGCGCCTCCGGCTCCCTGCGCGCCTCCCACGTGCTCATCGGCACCGGCCTGGGCCACGCCCTGGCCCAGGGCACCCTGGTCTTCACCCTGGGCATGGATAATACTGAGGCTGACATCGACAAAGTGCTCAAAGTGATGCCAAACATCGTCCAGACCCTGCGGGAAATGTCGCCCCTCTACAAGAAGGAGCATAGCGGCTGAGGGCTATAGCTTTATGGCGGGTCGATTCAGGCCGAGATCGGGGCGGGTTTTAAACCCGCCCTTATTATACCAAAGTCGGATTCAGATAAAAAAACTCTCTGGTTAACATGATAAATTCCCAAGATTTTTTTACCGAAAACCGAAAACGGTATTATTTGCCGGGGTACTATATTTCTATAAAATGAACATGGATTCTTTCATCTAGCTCATGGGATTTTTCTTGCCAATATTCATATAATTCCTTATCAAACCGGCCCAATAAGACTAATCTAAAGCGATTTAAGCCATGTTTATCCCGAAGTTCTTTACCGGACTGTAACATTTTCCTTATATCATCATGAACCAATCTCCGCGTTTGCTGCGAAGCAAGAGATATGAGTAGGCGAAAGCCAATCATAATCTGCATGTCCCAACCTGGATTATCCTCCGAAAAAATCGATGGTACGCCGATGACGGTTTGATCGAACACTTTATCTTCGCATTGACACCCCAAGTCTTTCCTGACAAAAGTTCTGATCGCATCAAGATTGATGAAAGTTGCATAAAAATCTTGAACTTTTAAGTCTGAAGGCTCCATCATAACCACAATCCCTCCAATCTTTATCCCCACTCTACCACCTGTGAAACCATATTTCCGAGCTGAAATACTTTCACACCCTGATTAATATGAATCACGCCACGTCCTTCAGGCAGTGAGCCGGTTTTGTCGCCGGCCACCCAACCGCGGCAGACTCATTCCCCCGCCCGGCGGGAAGGAAAGGCCTGGGGCCAACGGGCCGGGTGGGCGCGCCGGTATTGGCGCGGGTACTCTAGCTCCGCCCCCAGGGCCTCGGCCGCGTGCCAGGCCCAGCGCGGGTCATACAGCATGCCCCGGGCCAGGGCCACCAGATCGGCCTGGCCGCCGGCGATGATCGCTTCCGCCTGGCGCGGCTGGTTGATCATCCCCACCGCCATGGTGGCGATGCCCACTTCCTGCCGGATACGGGCCGCAAACGGCACCTGGTAACCCGGACCCAGAGTTATCTTCTGGTGCGGGACCAACCCGCCGCCGGACACGTCGATATAATCGCAGCCCCGTTTCTGCAGTTCTGCCGCGAACTCCACTGCGTCCTCAATATTCCAGCCCCCCTCGGCGTAATCCGTGGCCGAAATTCGCACTCCCAGGGGTTTAGCCGCCGGCCAGACCGCCCGCATGGCCTCGAACACCTCCAGGGGGAAGCGCCTCCGGTTTTCCCGGCTGCCGCCGTAGCTATCGCGCCGGTGATTGCTTAAGGAGGAGAGAAACTCGTGCAGCAGGTAGCCGTGGGCCGCGTGGAGTTCCAACAGATCGAACCCCAGGCGGGCCGCCCGCCGGGTTGCCTGAACAAAGGCCTCCTTGATGATTTCCAGGCCCCCGGGGTCCAGGGCCTGGGGCGGCGGCCAGCCCTCCCCGTAGCTCACCGGGGATGGCCCCACGGCAGTCCAGGCCCCTTCTTCCGGAGCCAGAGGCCCCGGGGGTTCCCAGGGCAGGTGGTCCGAGGCCTTGCGCCCGGCATGGGCCAACTGAATGCCCAGGCGGCTGTGGCCGTATTCCCGGTAAAAAGTGACGATCCGGCGCAAAGCCGCTTCATTGTCATCCGAATAGAGTCCCAGATCGCCATAACTGATGCGCCCCCGGGGTTCCACCGCGGTGGCTTCCACCATGACCAGCCCCGGGCCCGAAACGCAAAACTGGCCCAGGTGCATGAGATGCCAGTCGCTAGCGCTCCCTTCTTGGGCGCTATACTGGCACATGGGCGACACCACGATGCGGTTGGACAAAGTCGTCTCCCTCAGGGAGAAAGGAGTAAACAAGGCGCTGCTCATAAAAAGCTCCTGATATGGCTGGTGGATTTCAGGTGGGAGGGCTGCTGCCTCTT
>CAYNMI010000144.1:0-6818 GCA_964398095.1 uncultured Desulfobacca sp. | reverse complement strand
TGAGGTTGGCGATGCAGCCGTCGCCGAACTCCAGCCGGACGTTGGCCAGGTCCACGGAATCGGTGAGGACCGAGATGCCCGCGGCGCGAATCTCGGTCACGGGGGAGGGGACCAGGTTGAGCACGTGGTCCAGATCGTGGATCATCAGGTCCAGGACCACGTCCACGTCGGTGCCCCGCTCCTTGAAAAACGACAGGCGATGGCTCTCGATGAAACGGGGCCGGGTCACCCGCTTTTTCAGCTCTTCCATGGCGGAATTGAAGCGCTCCAGGTGCCCCACCATCAGGATGAGACCGCCCTCCCGGGAGAGGTGCACCAGTTCGTCGGCTTCGGCCACGGTGGTGGTAAGGGGCTTTTCCACCAGCACCTGGCAGCCCGCGGCCAGGCAGTCCCGGACCACGGCATAATGCTGGGAGGTGGAAACGGCCACGCTCACCGCCGCCACCTGCGGCAGGAGGTCCCGGTAGTCGGGAAAGTCTTGGGTTTGCAAGGCGTGAGCCACCTTACGGGCCTGCTCCCGGTTGAGGTCGGCCACGCCCACCAGCTCGGTTTCCGCCAGCGCGGCATACTTCTCCGCATGGAAATGGCCCAAATAACCCACGCCAATGACGCCTACTTTTACCGGTTCGCTCATGGAGACCTCTGTGCCTCAGGACGCCGCGTTCGGGCGGTTTTGGTCATAATAGCGGAAAATAGCCCCTTGGGGCAACGAAAACCGCAGGAAATACCGTTTGACAAGTGCGGTCTGAAACGATAAAAATTTTCAACAAGTTATTCGGAGGTATGATTGATGGTGGAGAAGGCCAAATTCATCTGGTTCGACGGCGAATTCATCCCCTGGGAGCAGGCCCAGGTTCACGTCTTGACCCACACCCTGCACTACGGCCTGGGAGTTTTTGAAGGCATTCGGGCGTATCACTGCCATGACGGCCGCACCGCCATTTTCCGGCTGAGGGAGCACATCCAGCGCCTGTACGATTCCGCCCACATCATGATGATCGACATTCCCTTCCCCCAGGCCGAGGTCGAGGCGGTCTGCGGCGAGGTTCTCCGGCGCAACGGGCAGAAGGAGGCGTATATCCGCCCCCTGGTGTTTTTGGGGGAAGGAGTCATGGGAATTCATCCCAAGGGCAGCCCCATCCAGGTGGCCATCATCAGTTGGGTCTGGGGGGCCTACCTGGGGGACGAGGGCCTGAAGGAGGGCATCCGGGTCAAGACCTCATCCTATACCCGGCATCACGTCAACATCATGATGACCAAGACCAAGACGGTGGGGAACTACGTCAACTCCATCATGGCCAAGCTCGAGGCGGTGCATACGGGCTACGATGAGGCCTTGCTGCTGGATTCCGCCGGGTATGTGTGCGAGGCCACGGGGGAAAACATCTTTATCGTCAAAGACGGCATCCTCAAGACCCCGCCCTTGACCTCCATCCTGCCGGGCATCACCCGGGACTGCGTCATCACCCTGGCCCAGGACCGGGGCCTGACCGTGAAGGAGGAGCGTTTTTCCCGGGACGAGCTTTACCTGGCGGACGAGGCCTTCCTCACCGGCACCGCCGCGGAAATCACCCCTATCCGGGAAGTGGACGCCCGGGTTATCGGTCCGGGCCACCCCGGCCCGGTCACCCAGCAGATCCAGGAGATTTACTTTCGGGTGGTCAAGGGACAGGAGGCCCGCTACCAGGGCTGGCTGACGTATATTTAAGGGCCGGTTTCGGTTTTCGGTAAGGGTAGCTACGACCAAGATGCGTTCATAGAAGCAAGAAAAGCTTCGGCCCTGTAGGGGCGCACCTGCGTGTGCGCCCTCAAGCCAGGGCGGACACATAGGTCCGCCCCTACAAGAGATAAATTACTTGTTTGAGCGCCACTTGGTATAAGAATTGGGCAAAAGTTAAGTTGCGGTGTGAGTTGGGGGGATTTACCAGGGGAAAATAGGCTAACCGGAACGGCTATGCCGCCCGGAACGCAAAGCCGCGGCGGGCCTTAGGGTCCGCCGCGTTGATGTTTCACCCTCATCGCATGGCGCGCCGGCGCCTCACCCCTTGGCGCATTCCAGCACATACTGCAGCAGGATGTCAGTTTCGGTGATCAGGCCCACCAAAAGGTTATCTTCCACTACCGGCAGGCAGCCGATTTTTTCCTCCACCATCATCTTCGTGGCTTCACAGAGCTCCGTATCCGGAGTAATGGTGATCACCCCGGTGACCATGACATCCTTGATGTGCAGGGTTTTCATCAAGTCCCGGGTGGCCTTGGTGGCGTAGCCCAGGGCCTGGGCCAGGGAGCTCTTGAACAGGTCCCGCTCCGAAACAATTCCCACCAGGCGGGTGCCGTCCACCACCGGCAGATGCCGAATCCGCCCTAACCGCATGATATCGTTAGCCAGGCTCAGTTCGTCGTTGACGTCCAGGGTGGCTACCTCTTTCACCATGATATCTTTAACTTTCATGTATATCCTCCCCTGCGGCGATACCGTCTTTTATACCATAGAATGAATCAATTAGAAATCGAAGATGCAAAGCCGCGCCGCAGCCGGGGGTGGCCGGCAATCCGGGCCGGGGGAGCTTGGCCGGCCGTATCCGGGAGCCGGGGCCAGGCGGCGCAAGCCGCGGCAGGGGAGGGTAGGGGAGTCGCCGAGCCTCCCCTGCCGCTCCCGACCGCTACCGGCTTTATCCCGGTGAGAGAGATGGCTGAGGGTTTCCGGCGCCTCGGCCGGATGATAGATTGCCGGGCAGACTTGTCTGCTGATGTGGTATAATAATAAGTTGTTTGGTTTGAGATCTCTTGGCGCGTGGTGGATTTTAAAAGGGCCAATAACGCCCCGGGATTCTTGCGGCAAGGTCTGCGGCTACAAGCATAATGATGCTTGGCACGCCACCCGGTAGTGGCGAAAAAATAACCCCGGGAAAGCCCCGGCCTTTCCGGCCTCAGGTCGCCGCCAGCCCCGGCTGAAAATCCGGGGGAGGCTTGCAACTTTGCGCAAAAGTGCTACCCTTTAATAAGAAGTGATTCAATCCGTATCGGGAACCATAATATGGGCAAATTCTTTTCTAAGTTTAAAAAAGATCCGGTAGACCCCGAGGTGAAAACCTTTGGGAATATGGCCAACTTCTATAGCCTGCTGATCTTCCTGATCGCTATTCCGTTCGTCCTCATCATCGGCCTGGTGTGGGTTACTGGCATCCTGGGCTTCAACGCTTATATCTTCGCGGGTTTTGTCGGCCTGTTGGCCTTCATTGTCTGGCGTCTCTACCGGCGCTGGGGGGTCATCAAGGCCAGGATGGCATCACAAACCGGCGATTTTCAGGACATGATGCGGGAGGCCACCGCCAGCGGCAAAGACGTGGAAATCTCCCTGATGAACGGCATCCTCACCCTGCGCTACACCGGCGCCAACCGCCTGGCCCAGGCGCTGCCCGCGGGCCGGAGCCAGCCTTTGGCCCTCACCGCCCCCCTGCCCCTGGAGACCGAGGAAAGCCATGGCTTCCTGCCCCCGGAACGGTTCCGGGAGGAGATCGAAGGCTTTCTGCGCCTCCGGGACGAAGGCGTCATCAGCCCCGAAGAGTTCGACCGCCTCAAAGCCAGCCTGCTCCAGCGGGTTTCGGCCTGAACCCCGGCGTTCAACCCCTATCCCGGGCGCTCTGGCCAATTTCTCCCTGAAGGTTTTTGATCCATATCACGTTCAACCCCTTTACTAGCCGCGAGCCATAGTATATACAATAACAAAGATTGACAACTTGTGTTATTGTTAGCATATTCACCGATGGGAGAGAATTCCATGAACATTTCACTCACCCCGCAGCTCGAGGAATTCGTCAAAAGGAAGGTGGACAGTGGGCTTTATGTTTCCGCCAGTGAAGTGCTGCGCGAAGCCCTGCGCCTTCTTGAAGAACGCGACCGTCTGCACGCCTTGCGTCTTGAAGAGTTGAAGGCCGAAATTAAGAAGGGCTTGGACAGCGGGGAGGCAACCCCCTTGGATATTGGGGCCATTAAGGCACGGGCCCGGATATCTGGATGAACCTGCAAAAAAACTATGAACTGCGACGGGCGGCGCAGGCCATCGGCGAGGCCCTGCAAAAAATCCCTGAGCATCAGGGCGGCGCCAGGATGAGCCGCGATCCGAATATGGAGCTTTAATACCTCAAAGCTGAGGTTCGGCGGGTGGCGGGGTAGGGGACTGGCTTTCTCGTTCCCAAGTCGAACTTGGAACCCGAATTGACCCAAAGCTTGGCTGAGTCTCAGGAATATCCTGCAAGCATGTTCTTTACTAACCACTATTGACCGACAACTGACAACTGACAACTGACAACTGACTACTGCCCCCTCACACCTCCGGCATCGCCTCTTCCGGCTTGATCTCTTCGGTTCCCAGGGCGAAGATCGGGCCCGCGGTGAGCACGCCCCCTTCCCAGAAATCCCGGCGATAGCGATAGTAGAAGTGCAGGCGCACCAGCCCCCGGGCCAGGCGGCGCAGGGCCTCATCCCCCAGGTGGTCCAGGCAGGATTGCAGCAGGGCCAGGAAGGCCCCGGGCAGGTAGAAGCCTTCTTTGCCGATGCTCCCCTGAAAATCCAGACGGTAACTGCCGCCCTGAAGCTCGTAGAGCTCCGCCCGGTAGGTCCTCTCCGGGGGCTGGCCGGGGTCCGCGGCCAACTGGAGTTGGCCCAGGGGCAGGCGGGGCCGCCGGGGCGTACCGTCGCTGTTCAACACCCGGTGGCAGACCTGTTCCAGGAAGCGGATCAGTTCCCGGGCCACCCGCAACTCGTTCAATTCCGCCAGTTCATAGAGGATGCGGGCATATACCAGCAGGATCAGGGGAATGGTATCGTCTTCCGGGGCTTTGGTGTTTATCCAGGAGATCTTGGGGGTCACCTGGTGCTGCGGGAAGAAGTCGACCCGCACGGTGGCCTTATGGAGGCCATGATCCCGGTGCAACCGTTCCAGTAGCCGTTTGAACATGCGTTCCCTAGCTTATGGCCGATGGGGTGGCTCTGGTATCTCACGCCGCGGGAGCCTCCGGGGTCCGGTGGCCCGCCGCGAGTCGGCCGCACCTGAAGCTCCCCCCGCCGACAGTCTGAAGGTCCCGAAATAATTAGGTAAATACTCTATATTACGTTTACCATATCCAATGCCGGGGAGAAAGTCAATATCTTCTCCAGCCTCCCGCGGCCCTGGCCCCGGGAAAATTACGGTTTACATACCAGGCAAGATATTTTATAAATAATTGATAAAATGGCTGATGAGGATTGAACCTTGAGCCCAGCTCTCTCGAAGTTGCCCAAAGGGGTGCCTAGCTGCCTGAAGAAAAGGCATTTGCTCAATGAAAAGGCGTTGAGCCCCGCCTTATACCGGGAGTATGGCCGCAAGTTTCTGGAGTTGGGCTGGCTGGAAGATGCCCTGGCGTTCTTCAAAAAGGGCGAGGCCGCGGATGAGTTGGAAAAACTCACGGCTTACTGCCTGGAAACCGGCGACGCTTTCCTGCTGGCCCGCCTCGGCCGGCACGAGCCGGAAGTCTGGCGCCGCCTGGGCGAACGGGCTTTGGCCCTGGGCAAACTCCATTTCGCCCGGCGGGCCTTCGAGGTCGCCGGGGATGACGATAAAACCGCCATGGTCGCCGGCCTCATAGCCGGACAGGCCACGGCCGCCGACACGGCCACCCGCGAACCCGCCGAGGAGGCCGGCGATCAATAAGTATGGCTGCCCTGGATTACTACCGGATCTTGGGAGTGACGCCTACCAGCACCCTGGAGGAAGTGCGCCGGCGCTACCGCCTGTTGGCGCGGCAGCACCACCCCGACCACAACCCCGGTGATCCCGCGGCCGCGGCCCGCTTCCGCCTGGTGGTGGAAGCCTTTGAGGCCATCGTCGCCGCCAGGTCCAGGGCCAGATCTCAGGCCAAGGCCAGGACCCGCACCCGGCGCAACGCCGCCCAGTATCGGCAACCCCGGTTTACCGGCCAAGAAAACCTCTTTGAAGAGTTTTTCGGCATTTTTCAGGATGCTTCGCCCCTGTCATGGTCGCCGGGGGCCGATTTCCGCTATGACCTGGAAATCCCCCTGGTGGCGGCCATGAAGGGCACCGGCGCCACCATTGCGGTGGTCCATCAGCCGGCCTGCCGCTTTTGCGGGGGCGCCGGCCTGGCGCCGGGCACCGCCTATCAGCAGTGTCCGGATTGCCAGGGCCGCGGCCGCCGTTTCGGGGGCCCCGGCCTCCTGCGCTTCGGTCCCGTGTGCGAGCGCTGCCAGGGGCGGGGCAAGGTCATAGCCGTTCCCTGCCGGCATTGCGGCGGCCTGGGTGCCTATTCCCATAAAAAGGAGTACAACCTGCGCATTCCGCCGGGTATCCGGGATGGGGACTGTTTCCGCATTCAGGGGGAAGGCGGGGAAGGTTTTCAGAACGGCCCCCGGGGCAATCTGTTAGTGGTGATCCATGTGGCCCCCCATGATTTTTTCACTCGGGTGGGCAACGATATTCACTGCAAAATAGAGGTATCGGTGGCCGAAGCCGCCCTGGGCGCGGCCATCCGCATCCCCACCCTGGAGGGCTTTCAGACGGTCAATCTGCCCCGGGGCATCCAAACCGGCTGGACTTTCCGGTTTCTGGGGGCCGGGGCGCCGGGGACCCCCACGCAGCCGCCGGGGGATCAGGTGAACGAAATCATCGTCACCGCACCGTCAAACTTTATTCTCCAGCCGTGGTCGTTCCTGGGTGAATTGGACCGCCTGGAGCCGGAGCCGTGGGAACGAGCCGGCCATGAATAGCTTTACCCACCTGGATGAATCAGGGCAGATGCGCATGGTGGACGTGGGGGACAAGC
>CAYNMI010000143.1:0-6861 GCA_964398095.1 uncultured Desulfobacca sp. | reverse complement strand
CTGCTGTCCAAGATCGCCCGCACCATCGGCAAGTTTCTCCGCCTCAACGAGGACCTGCTGGAGGCCATCGCCCTGGGCCACGACATCGGCCACCCGCCCTTCGGCCACGACGGGGAGCGCATCCTCTCGGGTTTTTGCGAGGCTCACGGCATCGGCCCCTTTCTCCACAGCATTCAGGGCGTGTGGTTCCTCGACCGCCTGGAAAAACAGGGGCAGGGGCTCAACCTCTCCCTCCAGGTCCTGGATGGGATCCTCTGCCACGACGGGGAAACCCACCTGGAGCGCCTCTCCCCCCAGGGAGACAAGACCTTTGCCACCCTTGCGACCGAGATTGACACGAAGCTGGCCGACCCGGCAGTCTCCCTGAAACCCATGACCCTGGAAGGCTGCGTGGTGCGCTTGGCGGATACCATCAGCTATATCGGCCGGGACCTGGAGGATGCCATCACCCTGAAGCTGCTGGGGCGGGACGAACTGCCGCCGGAGGTGGTGCACGGCCTGGGCCGGACCAACGGCGCCATAGTCTACAGCCTGGTGGCGGATTTGATCACCCACAGCTATGATAAGAACTATGTGGGGTACAGCCCCGAAGTCGGCGGGCTCTTGAAGCAACTCAAGGAGTTCAATTACCGTAGGATTTACGACAACCCCCGCATCAAAGGCGAGACCGCCAAGATCGAGGAGTTGTTTCAGCGTCTTTTTAAAAGGTTTTTGGCGGACGTGGACGCGGGCCGGGAGGATTCGCCTATCTGGGAGGATTTCCTGGCCGCCATGGACCCCGGTTACCGGGAGTCCCGCCGCCCGGCGGAGATCGTCCGGGATTTCCTGGCCTCCATGACCGACGCCTATTTCTTGCGGACTTCCCAGGACCTCTTCTTCCCGCAGCCCACCCGGCTGGGGTTTGGATGAGCCGCGCATGCGCCTGATGACGTTTAATCTCCGGTTTGCCACTCCCCTGGACGGTCCCAATGTCTGGGAGAATCGCAAGGAATTGGTGGTGGAGGTCATCTGCAACCATCGGCCGGACCTGTTGGGCACCCAGGAAGGCACCGTGCCGCAACTCCTCTACCTGGAGGAGCACCTGGCCGGCTATTTGCCGCTCACCCAGCATCGCGAGGTGGACCCCACCTGCCAGTATCCCACCATTTTCTATCGGGCCGACCGCTTTCAGGTGGAGGAGAGCAGTGAATTCTGGCTGTCCGAGACCCCCCAGGTGCACCGCAGCGTGAGTTGGGGCTCGGCCTTTCCCCGCATGGTCACCTATGGCCGCTTCCGGGAGAAAGGGATGGCCGGCAGCTTCTACTTCATCGACACCCACCTGGACCATATTTCCGCCGCGGCCCGGCGGGAGGGAGCCCGGATGATCCGGGAATTTTTCTTCCCCCGGAGCCGGCCCCTGATCCTGGTGGGGGATTTTAATGAGCCGCCGGACGACCCGGTGTATCAGGAGTTCATGGGGGCGGACAGCCCCCTTCAGGATACCTGGAGGTCGGTGCAGCCACCGGCAGCAGAAGCCGCCACTCAGCACAGCTTTGACGGCCGGCCCCGGGGCAGCCGCATCGACTGGATTCTCACGACCCCGCCCTTTCGGGTGCGGCGGGTGGCCATAGTCACGGATAATCAGAATGGGCGCTACCCTTCTGATCACTTTCCCTATGAAGCCGAGGTTGAATATTGAGATGACTCGCAGAATCTGCTTAATCCTGTTAATCCTGCTGGCGGGGGCCCGGCTGGCCAACGCCGACTCGATCCCCCCCCTCTATCAACTGGTAGCCGGGGGTCATACGGAAGTTGAAGTGGGAAAACATTCCCATTTGAGCCGCCTGGCCCTGGAAAAGGGGCTGCGGTGGTGGGTGGTCGCCTGGCAAAATCATTTGAAAAAGCCCTATAAGCTCAAACCCGGCTCGATGCTCAAGATCAACAATACCCACATCGTCCCCACCCTGGTGACGGACGGCTTGGTCATCAATCTGCCGGAGCTCAATCTCTATTACTTTAAAGACGGGGTCTATCAGCGGCGCTATGCCCTGGCCGTGGGGAAGCCCAGTTGGCCTACCCCCACCGGCAATTATAAGATTTACGAAAAGCGCCGGAACCCCACCTGGAACGTGCCGCCCTCCATCCAGGAGGAGATGGAAGAGCAGGGTCAGGAAGTGATAGAGAAGGTGCCTCCGGGCCCCCAGAATCCCCTGGGAAAATTCTGGATGGGCACCACGGCCGAAGGGGTGGGCATCCATGCCACCAACCGCCCCTGGACCGTGGGCTACTCCACGTCCCATGGCTGCATCCGGATGCTGCCGGACGAGATCGCCAAACTCTTCCCCCAGATAGAGTTGGGCACCCCGGTAAAGATCATTTACCAACCCCTCAAAATGGCCCTGACGCCCCATGGCCGGATCTATTTGGAGGCCAATCCCAATATCTACCATTGGGAATTGCACGCCATGGACTGGGTCAGGGGCATGGCCGCGTACTACCAGATTGCAGATCGTATCGATTGGAAGAAGGTCCTGGAAATCCTCAAGATCCGGGATGGCGTCGCCCGGGATATCACCAAAGAGCCGGGGGCGCGGCCCGGCGCCACACCGAAACAGGTCCGGCTTTCTCCTTTACATGGGCATGAGGCCAAGTTAGAATAAATGCCGTCCGGTGCCCCCCAGCGGGGCAAGAGGTCCGGGAGGCTCACCGGCGGCCAGGAATCCCCGGCCCTCGCACTCGCCGGTTCTCCGGGAGAACATCGTTGCCTGATATAAACGAGGCGGCTCGACGCCAGGCTATCCGGGAAGAGAACCGGAGGCTGAGGTACCTGCGCTTCATGGTGGATTTGGCCCTCAATGAAATCCGGTCCGGATCTTTCACCCTGTCCCAGGCGCGACGCGTGGTGGAGAACCTCCGCAGTCAGGCTTTGATGCTGTTCCCCGGCAAAGAAACGGCCTTTGACCTCATCTACCGACCCCGGTTACAGCGGGCCATCACGGAAACTTTTCAGCTTCATTGACTAAAGGATACCATTATGATGCGATTCTGGTTTCTACCAACGGTCTTGGGAACCCTCCTGCTGTTCGTGCCCTTAGCAGCCCAGGCTGCCAAGCCCCCGGTGAAGTGCGGCCCCGATCATGCCATCCTTTACAAGCGGGCGGTTAAGCTGGTGGATGAGGCCGAAAAGAAATTGGCCGCGGGCTATACCGCCGAAGCCAAGGCCAATCTGAAGGAAGCCAATTCCCTGTTCACCATCCTGGAAAAAGAGTGCGTACCCCAGGAGAAGGAGCGGATGCTGACGGATCAACAGGCCCAGCAGGAGGCCATCAACCAGAAGCTGGCCGCGGATGAATTGGCCCAGGCGGAACGCCTGATGAAGTCGGCGGACGAAAAAGGAAAGAAGGCCGCCAAGCTGGAGGCGACCCAGCCGGATCTCTCCCTGAAGTACCAGCGGGAAGCCAAGGGAGAATACGAACAGGCCCACAAGCGCTCCATCCGCTCGGAAATTTACGCCCTGCGCAACCAGCAGATGGTCTTCAAGTTTCTCCTCCTCAGATGACCGGCTCGCCGGGGCGGCTTGCGAGTTAAATCAGTGCGTCTCAGCATCACGGCTACGGCCACGGGGCCCCTCCAGGTGAACACCTACCTGGTGGCCTGCGAGGACACCGGCGAAGCCCTGCTCATCGACCCGGGCGGCCCCTCAACCGAGTTGGCGGCCAAACTCCGGGAGGCGGGCTGGCGGCTGCGCTGGATCGTCAACACCCACGGGCATGCCGACCATATCGCCGGCAATGATGACTGGGCCGCGGCCACCGGCGCTAAGATCGTCATCCACCAGTTGGACTGGGAGTTCTTCACGACCCCGGAAATGCAGGCCGCAGCCCGGGCCGAGGGTTTTCCGCCCCTGACCCGGGCGGATGTCTTGGTGACCGATGGCCACCGCCTGCCCTTGGGCGCCGGCGAGGCCCTGGTCCTCCATACCCCGGGCCATTCCCCAGGGGGCATCTGCCTCTACTTCCCCGGCCATCTGTTCACCGGGGATACCTTATTTGTGGGCGCCGCCGGCCGCACCGACCTGCCCGGGGCCTCCCTCACCCAACTCATCGCCTCCCTGGAAGCCAAGATCATGCCCCTGCCGGACGACACCCGCATCTGGCCGGGCCATGACTACGGTGACACCCCCACCTCCACCCTGGGCGAGGAAAAGCTCAACAATCCCTACCTCACCGATTTTTTCTAAATCAGTTCCTTCCCCCTCGGCCGGGCAAGCAGGAGGTTATTTTATTTATTGAAAAAGAACTATGGTCCTGAGGCTCCCCGATGACGTCCCTCATCCCTGTGCCCCAGAGAGCCGACGATAGCCGCTGAATAATAGTGCCCGGAAATAAAAATGGGGTTAGCCATTTTCGCTAACCCCTTTAATTCTCTGGTGGGCCGTCGGAGACTCGAACTCCGAACCTAGTGATTAAGAGTCACTTGCTCTACCAATTGAGCTAACGGCCCGGAATCACAAACGCCTTGAATATACTGGCCCTCAGAATTTTTGTCAAGAGACCCGGGTCACCAATATCTGCCGATCCCGACCCGGTTGGCCGCAAGTCCCTGGTGGAACGCGAACTGTCAGCCATGGTCTTGATCTCGGCCGCCAGGAGGCGAGTGGTCCGGGAAATCCCTTGACGCGTTCCTGAGTTATGGCATATTAATCGGAACAAGGCCGAAAATCCTGGGGCCGGGTTGGGGGGGCCGTTAAACCGGGCCCCGACGCCGGCGCCGGTCATCGGCTCCCGGCTTTGATTAACCACCACCAGTAAACAAACGTTGCCTGGATAGGAATGCGCATGGGCGCTATAGCCGCGAGGTTGTTGTCCAGTCTGATCCCGCCGTTGCCTTTTCTGCTGGCCGGCTGCCTGCCACTCTGGCTGGGGGCGCTTTTGGCAGGGGTGTCGGGATTGCCGGTGCGCCTGGGGGTCCTGGGAGCCGGGACCCTGGCGGTGGTGGCCCTGATCCTGGCGGCCTTTGCCGGCCGGGAAACCTTCTGCCCCGGCGTGGGGCGGTGTCCCGCCTGGAAGCCGGAGAGGCCCCGGAGGCCGGAAATTGCGGTCTATGTGGCCCTGGGGCTGGCGGCCCTCCTGGGGTTGGCCTTGCAATTCGGCTGGCGTACCGGCGATTTCACCATCCCCCTGGGGGGCCTGGGTATTTTGGGGGGGTATTTCTCTTTTGCCCCGCCCCTGGCGTGGCACCGCCGGGGCCTGGGAGAAGCGCTGGGGGCGTTCTGCTTTGGGCTACTGCCGGTGGCCACGGGGTTGTACCTCCAGTGCGGCCAGTTGCTCAGCGAAGTCCTGCTCTATGGCCTGCCCCTGACCTTCACGGGCTTTAACCTGTTTCTGATCTACGGTTTTCCCGGCCCCGAGGCCGCACCCGGTTGGCGCACCCTGGCGGCCCGGGTGCGGCCGGCCACCGGGGCTCTGATCTATACCATAGGCAATATTCTCACCATTATCGGGTTAGTGCTGATCCTGATCTTTCCGGCCGCGGCCCTGCCCTGGCGGTTTGGCTTGTTGCCCCTCCTGCTCCTGGCGGTAATCAACCAGGAGATCATTAAACGGCGAGCTTACCGGCGGGAGGACCGGCTGCGGCTCCTGGGCCGGCTCACCTTGGCGTTGCACCTGGGCATGGGCCTGGTGTTCGCGTTGATCCTGTGGCAGCGACTTTAATACGGGTTATGGGTTTTAGGTTCTGGGTTAAAAGGAGGTTTCGTATTAACAAGTTACATAGTTAGTTTTGGAAGATTACCGTGGTGGCGACGGGCGGGGTGGGTGAGAATTTAGGCCAATCCGGGCCGGGCTTTTTAAATTGCGGGTAAGCAAGGATCATTGGTCATGCGCGGGCGTAAAGGGTTGAGGGGTTCCAGGTGGGGACTAAGGGTGGTGGCCGTGTGCCTCATCCTGGCGCTGGCGCCGGGCTGCCAGTTAAGCGCGGCGCAGATCTATATCCCCCTGGCCTACGGCCTGACCGGCCTGAGCGTCGCCCTCTTGATGTCCCCGACGCCCGCGGCCGCGGTGGTTGGCTTTGCCGCGGGGGTGCTGCTGGGAGCGGCGGTCTATAACAACTCCCTCAAACGCCAGATCGGGGGACCCCCGAAAACGGGATATTCCAGTGTCATCCCGTAAGAGCCCTGGCCAAGGGTTGGAGGCGGTGTTGCAGGTCCTGCGGGCGGCCTCGGACGCCATTTCCGGCGAGCGGCTGGCGGCGCAGTTGGGTCTGAGCCGGGCCGCGGTGTGGAAGCGGGTCCACCGTCTCAAGGCTCAGGGATATGTCATCGAGGGCTCCCCCAGGCGGGGCTACCGCCTCCTGGGCCTCCCGGACAAGCTCCTGCCGGAAGAGGTTTTGCAGGGTCTCAAGGCTCGCGTTTTTACCGGGCCGGTGCACCATTTCGAGACGCTCAACTCCACCAATGATCTGGCCAAGGACCTGGCGGCGCGGGGAGCGCCGGAGGGCACGGTGGTGGTGGCGGAAGCCCAGACCGGCGGCCGGGGGCGGCTGGGCCGGGAGTGGAATTCCCCCCCGGGGGTGGGTCTTTACGTCTCGCTGATATTGCGCCCGCCGCTGCCCCCCATGGAGCTGCCCCAGATCACCCTGACTACCGCGGTGGCGGTGGTCCGGGCGGTTCATCGGGTGGCCAGCCTGGCGCCGGGGATCAAATGGCCCAACGACCTGCTCCTCAACGGCAAAAAGCTGGCCGGCATCCTCACCGAGATGGAGACGGAGAGCGACCGCATCCGGTATGTGGTGGTGGGTTTGGGGGTGAATGTCAACAATCCGGATTTTCCCCCTGAGCTCGCCGCCACGGCCACTTCCCTGACCCTGGCCGTGGGGGGGGCG
>CAYNMI010000142.1:0-6888 GCA_964398095.1 uncultured Desulfobacca sp. | reverse complement strand
TCTCCACCCGCCGGGAAGGCGCCAACGTTATCACCACCCTGATGGTGGACCACATTTTTCAGACCTTCAGCGTCCCGGTGGAAGGCGCACCTCAATAGCCGGCAGCTTTCGTAGGGGCGGACCCATGTGTCCGCCCTGGCTTGCGGGCGCACTCCCGGGTGCGCCCTGCCAAGGTTTTTCTAAGTTCCTGGGATAATGTCAATAATTCCTTTCCCTCTGGATACTCAGCTAAGATTGCCATGACCTCTTCCAATTGGTTAAGCGTCTGATGCCTTTTTCTTTTTATCCTGATATCTTTTTCTTATCCATACCAATACCAAAATCACCAAAACTGCCCATATGTAGATATAGGGTGTGCGAAACCATCTCATCCAAAACCCTGTAATAAGACGAGAACTTCCAGAGAAAATTACTGAAGAGGTAAGTATGGCAGCTAATAGGTCGATAACAACTTGTTTTATAAAATCAATAGCTTCTTTTTTCATAACTTTTTTCCTTTCTTAAGGTTAAAATTTTGAAATGTGTAAGTCAAGCACCCCTTGATCCTCTTGGCCTCAGTATATTGAAACACAAAAAAAGAAAAAGCAGGGTCATAAGTGGCCCTGCTTGATTCTTATCTCAATTAATCTGAAAAAGATATGGCTTTCTTTATACCAGAGGGTTAGTATGGATCATTTACCTTCTGGCAGGATGGCCGCCTTTGCCCCGGCCGGAGCCGCTCCATACCGGAATCCCTCGGACGTCCCGCAGTTCCAAAGTCTTGCTGTTCACCTTAACCTGCCTGGCGATAAGTACCGGCTGGTTGTTCAGGGTCACCTTGGACCCGGTGGCCTCCAGCGTATCCCCGGCCTTAACCACGAACTTTTGCTGGCTCAGAAACCAGCCGGGGCCCAGGTGCACTACCAGGCTTCCCTGGTTAGTCTTGAGGACCACGCCCTGTAATTGCAAGCCCCGTCCACCGCCGCTGCCCATGCCGGGCAAGGTTTCCAGTTTTTCCACCTGGCCCATGACTGTGGTGACCGTCTGAGGATTGTACAGCCGGCCTTCCCTAACGTGCTTCCCGCCGCCGGGGACTGGCTGGGCCCATCCAGGGCAAATCAGGGCCAAGGATATGACTATGGCCAAAAATAGAACAGGTTTGTTCATGCGGTTCTTTACCTCCTTTGGGTCATTCAATTTCGCCTGAGATTATGTAGTAACCCTGGGCCGGGGTGGATTAGCGTGGCAACTTGCGAGCCCGAGACCACCACCTGAGAGCGATCACGCCCCCGGCCCAGGGCCCGCCCCCGGGACTGCTTCTCCGGGGTGATCAGAAAGGGGAAGCAAATCAATAAGAGGCTGATCAGCAAAAAGATCAAGGCCACCTTGAATTGGGCCGTGTGGGGAATCCAGCGGTGGAATAGGCCCAGGATCTGGCTCCAGTGCAGGATGATATGCAAGACGAGCAGGGTCAAGAAAGTTAGTGCCAGGTAAAAGTGGATATCGCCCCAATCATGCCGGTCCCAGCCCAGCCAGGTAATGTAAGGGTTGCTTCCGTATGTTTCCCAGAGTCGCTTACCGGGGGGCATGATGTATTCCATGAGCAAGCCCAGGCCCACCATGGCCGATAGACAGAGAAACATCGTGGCGTCAATAATGAAATTCAGTTTTGCTTTAGTCATCGATGCAGCCTTAACCGGGATGCTTCACTCATTGCTACTCAAACAAGTGCTAAAGGCAGTCTATGCCGATTGTATGTCTGGTAGCGAGGGATGAGCCTTTGTTTTTGCCAGCTCGAAACGCTAAGACCTATGTGGTTTCGTGATATTCCCCTTCGGGCTTATCCAGATTATCGAGAAATTTTCTGAACCACCGCGGATTTACAAGGATGATGTAAACAATGAACATCTCGGCAATTGGTAAAAAGACGAGAGCATAATGGAGGGCCAACAGTCCCACAACCAATAAGACGCGTTTCCACATTTTCATTTTATGTTAAGATCCCTTTGTTAAATTAGAGGAAAAAACAGTACCTTGTGATTTACTTCAGCTCCATGTAAGGGCGTCAGCCAAAAATCAGGGCGCCATCGGCGGAATGGACGTTACCCGGCCTCAGCTTAGCCCCCAGACAATCCCCATCGCTGGTGAAGCCCAAAAGCGGGTGGAAGCAGTTCTTGGCAAAATGGCCATTGTAGGCCACACCTTCCTGCTTGCCATGCGCCGGGTCCTCGGTGGAGTCCAGATCAATGATCAGCGCGGTCCAGAGACAGTTTTGGGACCTTCCCTCCCAGCCTCAATCCCGAAAAGACCCTGCTTACTGCCAGATAGTCTTGTGGGTCCCAAGATTCTCCAAGTCTCCTATTGATTATCCTTGCTTTTGCCGGCCCTTAGGGCAATTGGTCTTAGAATTCTTATTTAGTCCGGACCCCTTGGCGGAGCCTTGTTTCTGCCAACCATGATGATGGCCGCGGCCCGACTGTCCTGGCGACTGGTTATCATCCCCTTGCCTTTGTCCTGATTGCTGGGATACGGCTTGATTGGGGGAATTATTTTCTTTGGCCTGCCCCTGGCCACCAGCAAAAGCTATGGAACTGCCGAGCATCAACGCCAGGGTCACCAAGGAAATCAACAACCACTTTCCTCTTTGCATCGTAAGATTCTCCTACAATTTGGGATAAGAACCGGAATCTGGTCTTCTTGATTATTATCACATAATGCACCAATGTGCAATCAAATTCTGCCAAAAAAGATATAATGACATAGAATTACAGATCATTATAGGGTTTATAGAACTATGATATGTTAGACCTAATCATTTGCGAGAGGATGGATTCCCTACTTAAAGTAGCTTAAATAATATAAATTGATCTTTAATAAACCATGAGTCATAATGGGATTAAATTTCGTCCCAAAGCAGGTATGCATAAATTATCTCTGCGTCCTATTTCTTTTTAAAGTAAATTGTAACAAAATATAAATTATAACTTTCATTAGCTGCTATAAATATGTCCTCCACATAAAAACAATAACTATTCTATATCGTTATCATAACTGTATTTAATTTAATCCAGGGACAAGATCACCCCCAACCCCAAACCGCCCTACTTGGATTCCAGGTATGCGATCCCCTGCCAATCCGCCCCCGGCGGGTTCTCCCGGCACTCCCGGCACCGGGCAAGATAAAACTCCGTAGGGGCATCCAGAGGAAATTTTTCAGACAGGCTGCGAAAAATCTCCCCGGCCCCCTCCCAGTCCCGGGCCAGGTAAGCTTTAAACCCCCGGGCGAATTCCTGGCAGAGCTCCACGGTGGACGCCGGCGCCCCTTCTCCCTTGATCCCCAGCAGTTCATAAATGGTCGTGCCCTCGGTTTTGCCTTTGACGGCCACGATATCCAGAGGCCGGAACCAAAATCTATCCGCTACGGCCTCATAGGTTGCCGCGTTGACGATGATGTTGGTTCCATATAATTTATTCACGCCTTCCAACCGGCTGGCCAGGTTGACGTTATCGCCCATCACGGTGTAGTTGATCCGTTCACTGGAGCCCACATTGCCCACTACGGTTTCCCCGGTGCTGATGCCGATTCTGGTATGGAGCGGAACCTCACCCTCACTTTCCCATTTCCGGTTTAATTCCCGGAGCCTGGCCTGACAGGCCAGGGCCGCGGCGCAGGCATGGTAGGCGTGGGCCTCGTCCGGCACGGGCGCCCCCCAAAAGGCCATCACGCCGTCGCCGATATACTTATCCACGGTCGCCTTCTGGGCGCTCAGGATTTTGGTAATCTCATCAAAATATTCGGAAAGATGGAGCATGAGCGCTTCCGGCGTCAGGCGTTCCGCGATGCTCGTGAACCCTGAGATATCCGAAAAGAATACGGTCAATTCCTTCTTGTGGCCGCCTAACCGGGTCTCCTCGCCGGTATAAATCAGGCGTCGCACCAACTCCGCCGGGATGTATTTTCTGAAGGCCTGCAACCCCGACTTCATGGCCGCGATGGCATTGCTCATCAATTGAATCTCTTTGATGTGAGAGGTGATCTCGATTTTCTCATCCAGATAGAAGTCCTTGATTTTCTTGGTTTCTTCCGCCAGGGCCTTGATGGGTTGGGAAATGCTGCGGGCAATGATAACCGCCAGGAAGATGGCGGCCACCAGGATAACCAGGCAGATAAGCAGGGTTTGCTGGGCTATCTGTTTGGCCTGGCCGATAAAATCGTCTTCCGGCACCACGATGCCCACCTTCCAGCGAGCCGGAAAGGACCGGGGAAATTCCGTAAAGCTGGCCAGATAGCGTTTCCCCTGGCTGGCAACCACCAGCTTGTTGCGGCCCGTGGCTGCATAGCGCCGGAAGGCGGCGGTAATGGAGGGAATTCCCAGTTCGTCCACCCGCACCGGACGCAAGGTCCCATTTTCTTTTTTGGCGATTTTGGAGCTGTCCGGATAGGAGACAATTTCATTCTTGGCATTGATGATAAAGGCCACGCCGTGTTGGCCGATTTTCAAGCGCTGCAGAAATCTGGAGATTTCCTCCACCCCCAGGTCCATGGCCCAAACGCCCGCCACCTTGCCGTTTTTGGCAATGACCGGATAAGCTGAAGTGATGCCCGGCTCTTGATTGGTGAAAAAGATGTATATATCGGTCCAATAACTGGTCTTGGCTTGCCTGGCCCCGATATACCAGGGGCGAGTCCGGGGATCATAGTCGATATGGGTGGATCTTTTGGTCTTGCATAACTTGAATTCCTTATCGCAATATCTGGAGGTGATGGTTGGCGGAGTACTTTGTCGGTCGATAATCCGCCTTTCCATAGTGCCGTCGGCAAGCTTCCGGGCCAGCATGAAATTGCCGTGCGCATCGCCGAGATAAAACATGGTGATCTGGGGGTAAGATTTCAGGACCCCTAAGGTATATTGATCTATCTGGTGAAACTTGGTGGGAGACAGGGCCCCGAGTTCGGTGAGCCGGGCGCTCATTTCCGGCACCACCACCGCCGGCATAAAATAATGGGTGGTTCTTTCAATGACGTTCTTGGTTATCTGCGTCATTAAAGTGTCGCTCAACTCCAAAACGCTGTGCTTATTTTTGTAATAATTGAACGAGATAATGGGCACCACCGTGATTATCAGCAAGCCTATAAAAGTTGTAACTATTCTTAAATAAAAGCTATAGCTTTTAAAAATGGACAATTTTCCCGGCAATCCCTTGCTGGTCATACCACCTCTCCTTATGGCCCTGGATACCTCTTCATGGCTGACAGGCGACTCTTCCTGCAGGCGCATAATTATACTATACCATGTCACCCGCCAATGAGTGGCGCAGGCTGAAGCCTGCGGCTACAAAAGAAATGATCGGCATACCACCCGGGATGCTCAAGCCATGACCATGGGGCGCGCCGGTCGGGATTAAACCCTGAGAAAGATCCGCTTCCGGTATAACAGACCGCTTACCAGGGTCCAGAAGGTGAGGCAGAGGAGCGCCCACAAGAGCGCCGCCCAATGGGGATCATGCCAGCTAGTCTTGCCGATGGCCTCCCAATAGTGTCCAAAGAGCGTGTTGCGTATCAGGGCGATGAGATGGGTATGCCGCGTGGGCGTGCCGATGTACAACGTGTGCAGGGCGATAAAGGCGATCTGCGAGCCGCAATAGGCGATCAGCGGGTTCATGCCCAGCCAGACCGCGGGCTGGGTCCAAACCGCCCGGGCTTGCTGGAGGTCGATCAGCCAGTACCAGAAGCCCAAAAATACCAGGGCGAAGCCGGCGGTGTAGACCGCGTAGGAGCTGGTCCAGAGAAACTTGTTGAGGGGAAACACCAGTCCCCATAACGCCCCGGCGATTATGCCCAGGCCACCGGCCAGGAGAAGACCCATGAGCTTGCGGCCGCCGGGACGCTCGCTCAAGAGCCAGTGGCCCGTCAGGGCGCCCATCAGGCCGGTGGCGATGGCGGGCAGGGTGCCCAGCAAGCTCTCGGGGTCCCAGGTTCCGTACAGATGCGGTTCGCCCAAAATGGCCCGGTCGATAAAAGTGCCCAGGTCTTTCCCCGGTTGGAGTTCGTAGCCCGGGAGGCTCATCAGGCCCCAGTATAAGAGCAGCAAGGCGCCGGCCACCAGCGCCTGCACCCGCCAGCGGGTATGGAGCAGGAGGATCGCCACCGCCAGGTAAACCAGGGCAATGCGCTGCAGGATGCCCATAATGCGCAAATTGGCCAGGGAAAAGAACCAGACCTTGGTGTCGGTGGGCGGGGAGAGAAATATGGCCCAGATGCTCTTCTGGGTCACGGCGGGCGGGCAGATGGACTGGCAGAGCCAGCCGACGGTGGACCAGCTGCACGCCACCAGGCCCAGAAAAAAAATCGCCCCGGTGCGGATGAGGATATGCCGGTACAGCCGGGAGAGACTCTCCCCTGCCCTGAGCCGATGATCCATGGAAAAGACTGCGGTGACGCCGACAATGAAAATGAAAAACGGAAACAGGAGATCGGCCAGGGTGCAGCCGTTCCATTCCGCATGAACCAACTGGGGGAAGAGCGGCGGGATATCACTCCAGGAGTACAGGTTGTTGACCAGGATCATGGCGCCGATGGTGACGCCCCGGAATATATCCAGGGAGACCAGGCGCTTTTGAACCCCAGGACTCATGGTCACTCCATGGGCGGAACCCGGGGAGCCCGTTCCCAGGGCGGCGGCGCCGGCCGCCGCCCCGGAGACCGGTTATTGAGGACCGGTGGGCAGGCCGTAAAAGCGGGTGCGGTTCACAAAGGAGATGGCAATCAGCCCCTCGTAGCCCATGTCCTTTAAATACTCGTGGGCCTGGGCCTCGTCCACCCCCAGGGCCTGGGTGATATCATGGAGCTGCAACAATTTACCTTTCTGCCGCAGCAGGTTTTTGACCCGGGCCCGGAAGAATTCCTCG
>CAYNMI010000141.1:0-6915 GCA_964398095.1 uncultured Desulfobacca sp. | reverse complement strand
CCTACCCGTTTTACGAGCGGACAGGACCTCGGCATGCAACTTACAGTTCTCTATTTACGTCGAAGCCGTTACGCCCCCTTTGTTTAATTATAAACATTATTTAAGTTTTCGCAAGTTCTGCCGGCGCCATCAGGAGGTTAACAGGACCGGGGTTTCCCTCAGCGGTTCTGCCGGAATTGCCGGGCGGCCCCCATCAACCGGTAGACCGACGCCCCGGAGAGGGCGGCGATGTCTTCGGTGGGCAAATACCCGGGGATGGTGGCATCGAACAGGAGGTTGGCCTCGGGCCCGAATTCCTCGTCGCCCCCCCACAGGATATGGGTGATGGGCACCCGGGGAAAGGCCAGAAACCGGGCCGCGGCATCGCCCAGGGGCTGGGCCTCGCCTCCCAGACTCGCGGCGACCTGCGCATAGAGCTTAAGATCGCGACCGAAGGTTTCCAGCAGGGGCTTCTTGGCCCGGGACACGAACGCGGACCAGTAAAACCCGCCTTCCGGGACCTGGCGGAAATCGATGGTCTGGCCGGTGAGGGGTTCTCCCGAGGCGTTGAGCAGGTAGTGGAGGATGAGGATCTGCTCCGGCAGAGAGATGTCGCCTTCGCCGTCGGCCGGGGTGACGCTGACCTCCGGCCAGGTGATGCGCCGGCCCTGGCCGAAATAGGGCACGATGAGGCCGTCCCGGGCGTCCTCGACAAAATATCGGGCGCCGGTCCGGGCCTCCAGGCGCTTGGGATTGATCTGGGTTAAGGCCGCCACGGCCAGGGCGATGGCCGCCTTATAATCATCGATGCGGGGCATGCCGCCTCCTTCAGAAATGGTCACGGGATGGAGCCGCACGGCCGGGCCCCGGCCGCCCGCCTGCCGCGCTGCGGTCGCGGTCAGTCAGCCTTTTCCCCGGGATCCGACTCCCGGCTCAACTCCTGTTTGATAAAATCATGGCAGGCGTCACAGATGGTGTGGGTCATCCGAGGCATGGATCGGCCTCCGAAGAGGTCCAGGGCCTCGATGGCCTCCTCAGGCTCCCCCCACCCGCGCGCCGGAATATACATTTTTTTGCACCAACTGCAGATTTTCAAAAATTCATCGGACCGGTCCCGGGAGGCTCCCAGGATATCCAGGGGTTGACGAGATTCCTGCCAGAGCTGCCTGGCGGTAAATTGGATGGCCGCCCCGGGTATGAGGGAAAGTTGCATTTCCATTAAGCGCCGGCAATCGGGAGCATCACACCTAAAGGGGAATCGGACGGGGCTGTTGCCGGCCCGAAGCCGGTCAAATATGTGCTTATATAAGTAAATAGTTTCCTGGCCCTGGATAAAATGCCAGAGGGGTTGACCCAGGACGGCGGCCGCGGTCAACTGGGGGGCGCCGTTTTCCCGGGCAAAAGCCAGCCAGGCATCGTTGACGTGGACCAGCTTGTCGGTGTCGTCGACGACCCAGATGAAACTGCGATTGTCAGGTGATATTTCCATAGTCCCGGCCATGGCGCGGTTTGCCAAACTCCTAAACCGTCAGGTGGCTTCTTAACCCCAGCCAGTGCACCCCGCCGAGGGGGTGGCCGGAATTATCAATTTTTCATAATAGTATTATAGCTGAAAAAATTTCTATTGACACGGCTGGATGGATAATTTAGGTTTATAGAAGTCGAGGAATTCAGAGAAATGCAATCCAACTGGCGCCGGTACCCGAACTTTTATTTTAGCTACTATTATTTTACCGGGCCAGGAGTGCGCCTCGACTTTTAAAAGAATGTAGGCAGAAACGAAAAAACTTTTAAAAGCCGTGGCGCAGGCGAGGCGACCACGGTTTTTTTATGGGGTCGTGGAGCCTCAGGCACCCCGGCGAGGGAGGAGCAAGTGGTCGGTAAACAGATTCGCCTGGAACGCATTATGAACCGGGACACCGGACGCACGGTGATCGTGCCCATGGATCACGGCGTCACGGTTGGCCCCATCGAAGGCCTCATCGACATGAAAACCACGGTCAATGCGGTGGCCACCGGCGGGGCCAATGCCATCGTCATTCATAAAGGCCTGGTATCCAGCGGCCACCGCCGCCGGGGCAAGGACGTGGGGCTGATCATTCACCTGTCGGGCTCCACCGCCCTGTCACCCTATCCCAACGCCAAAACCCTGGTGTGCACGGTGGAAGAAGCCATCAAGCTGGGGGCCGACGCCATCTCCATTCATGTCAATATCGGCAACGGCTCGGAGCGGGAGATGCTGGCCGACCTGGGTCAGGTGGCCCGAGAGGCCCGGGAATGGGGCATACCGCTGTTGGCCATGATGTACCCCCGGGGTGAGAAGATCAAAGATGAATATGATCCCCAGGTCATCAAGCACGTGGCCCGGCTGGGCGCGGAGCTGGGCGCGGATATCGTCAAGGTTTCCTACACCGGTTCGGTGGAATCGTTCCGCAAGGTCGTAGCCGGCTGCCCGGTGCCGGTGGTCATCGCCGGCGGCCCCAAGATGAATTCGGACCGGGACATCCTGGAAATGGTCCAGGGGGCCATTGAGGCCGGGGGCGCCGGGGTGTCCATCGGGCGCAATGTCTTCCAGCACCGGGACCCCAGCCGCATGGTGGGGGCCATCAGCATGATCGTCAACGAAAATTCCGGCGTCGACGAGGCCCTGTCCTGTCTCCAGGCCGGGTGAGAGGACTGCGGCCATGAAGCAACTATGGGTCAAGATTGACCCCTGGGACAAAAAGCTGGTGACCACCGCCCTGGAGAGCGGGGCCGACGCGGTGTGGGTCCCCCCGGGCCGCACCGAAGACGTCAAGGCCCTGGGGCTCATCACCGTGGTGGCCCCGGACGGTGACCTGGTGCCGGGCCAGGACGTCAGGGAAGTCGCCATCCAGAGCACCGCCGACGAACCCGAGGTCACCCGCCTGGCCCGCCAGGGGCCGGTAGTGGTGCGCACCCCGGACTGGACCATTATTCCCTTGGAAAACCTGGTGGCCCAGAGTAACAATATTTTCGTGGAGGTGGGGGATGTGGACGCGGCCCGCACCGCCTTGGGGGTGCTGGAAAAGGGGGTGGACGGCCTGGTGGTGGCCCATGCCTCCCCGGCCGTGATCAAAGAGATCGCCCGCCTGGTGAAAGGCGCCTCGCCGCCGGTGGAGTTGACCCCGGCCAGGATCACCCTGCTTAAGTCCCTGGGCATGGGCGACCGGGTGTGCGTGGACACGTGCAGCAACATGGGTCCCGGGGAAGGGATGCTGGTGGGCAACTCCTCGGGGGGCCTGTTCCTGGTGCATGCCGAATCCCTGGAAAACCCCTACGTCGCCCCCCGGCCCTTCCGGGTCAACGCCGGGCCCGTGCATGCCTATATCCGGGTCACCGGGGACAAGACCCGGTACCTGGGGGAACTTGAGGCCGGGGACGAAGTCCTGGTGGTCAACCACCTGGGGCGCACCACTCCGGCGGTGGTAGGCCGGGTCAAGGTGGAGCGCCGGCCCCTGATGCTGGTGGCCGCGGAGGCGGACGGCCGGGAGATTGCCACCATCCTGCAAAACGCCGAGACCATCCGCCTCACCCGCAAAAACGGCGAGGCCGTGTCCATCGTCACGCTTAAACCTGGGGATGAAGTCCTGGTGGCCCTGGAAGAGACCGGGCGCCACTTCGGCCATAAGATCCAGGAAACCATCCTGGAGAAATGACTATGACGGAAAAAGAAGCCATCAGAAATCAGATTGACGCCCTGAACCAGGAAATCCTGGCCCTCCTGAACCGGCGCCAGACCCTGGCCCAGGACATCGGCCGCATCAAAAACCAGGAAGGCCGGGGCACCCTGGATTTCCAACGGGAAGAAGAAGTCCTGGCCCACCTCATGCATCTGAACCCCGGCCCCTTGAGCGCCTCGGCCCTGCGCAATATCTTCCGGGAGATCATCTCCGCCGCCCGGGAGGTCCAGATGCCCTTCGGGGTGGCTTTCCTGGGGCCTGAGGCCACTTTTTCCCACCTGGCGGCCCTGAAAAAATTCGGCCGGGCCACCCGCTTCGGTCCCATGACCACCATCCAGGAGGTCTTTGCCGAAGTCGAGAAGGGCAAGTTTCAGTACGGGGTGGTGCCCATCGAGAATTCCACCGAAGGCATCGTCAATATCTCCATGGACCTGTTCGCCGAGTCCTCGGTGAAGGTCTGCGGCGAGATCTTCCTGGAGGTCTCCCACGATTTAGTGTCCAAGTCCGGGCAGCGGCCCGATATCGAAGTCATCTATACCCACCCCCAGGCTTTCGCCCAGTGCCGCCGCTGGCTGGGTACGCATTTGGGGGAGATCCCCATTCTGGAGGTGGCCTCCACCGGGGTGGCGGCCCAGAAGGCGGCCAAGAACCCCAACGCCGCGGCCATTGCCAGCGCCTTCGCGGCGCCCCTCTATGACCTCAGGGTGGTGGAGTCCCGCATCGAGGATAACCCGGGCAACGTCACCCACTTTTTTGTCATCGGGTCGGACTCTCCCGGGGCCACCGGCAAGGACAAGACCTCCATCATCTTCGCGGTGGACAACATCCCCGGGGCCCTTTACAAGACCCTGCGCCCCCTGGCGGAGCGCAACCTCAACATGACCCGCATCGTTTCCCGGCCCGCTAAAAACGAGGTCTGGCGCTACCTGTTCTTTGTGGACGTGGACGGTCACATTACCGAACCTGAGGTAGGCCAGGCCCTGGAGGAAGTGGAGGCCATCAGCGCCCACTTCAAACTCCTGGGCTCCTTCCCCCGGGCCGCGGGCGTGGAGAATTTGAGTTAAAGACTGTTTTCTGTTTCCGGTTTTCGGTTTTCTGTTAAAAGAATCGCATCTTAAAATCCTGGGTCTTGGGGATATCGGAACCAATAAATGTTATCCAACGGTCAAATCTTCAAGTGCTTGCAATGACAAACCGAAAACCGAAAACCGAAAACCGAAAACCTCCCCTCCGCATTGCCGTGCCGGTGGTGGAGGCCACGGTCAACCGGGCCCGGTCCAAATATCAGCGGGCCGCCCGCAAGGGCTTGTGGACCGAAATCCGCCTGGATTATCTGGAAGAGCCGGCCCCGGACTTACAGAAGCTGTTCCGGAGCCTGCCGGGGCCGGTGATCGCCACCAACCGTCTCGCCGCGGAAGGCGGGCGCTGGCCGGGGAGTGAGGCGGACCGCCGCCGCCTCCTGGAAGAGGCCCTGGCATTGGGGGTGACCTGCCTGGACGTGGAGCTGGCCGCGGACCCCGCCTGGCGCCGGGAAGTGGCAGCACGCCGGGGGGCGACCAAACTTATTCTGTCCTGGCACGACTTCGCCGGCACCCCGGAGCAATCCCGGCTGGACGCGGTCCTGGAGGAGATGCTGGCCGCGGAGGTGGATATTTTAAAACTGGTCACCCTGGCCCGGGAGCCGGCAGACAATCTGCGCCTCCTGTCCCTTATCCCCAATGCCCGGGCGCACGGCCGGGAAATTATCGCCTTTTGCATGGGGCCGGTGGGCAAATGGTCCCGGGTGGCCGCGCCGCTCCTGGGAAGCTGGCTCACCTTCGCCCCCTTCAGCAAGTCCGGGGCCTCGGCCCCGGGCCAGCTCACGGTGAACGACCTGAAGCGGGTGTGGAGAACATTGAAATAGCTCCTGTGTAGGGCGGGCACTGCCCGCCATCTTTGGTGGCACAGGCTTTCCAGCCTGTGCGATTCGCAGGGTGCGCCCTGACCACTGACCACTGGCAACTGATAACTGACAACTAACTGCTAACTGCTTACTGCTCACTGCTCACTGCCATGATAAACGGCCATACCAAAATCTTCGGCATCCTGGGGCGGCCCGTGACCCATTCCCTCAGCCCGGTCATGCACAACGCCGCCTTCCGCCACCTGGGAATCAACGCGGTGTACGTGGCCTTCCCGGTGACGGACCTGGCCCGGGCCGTGGCGGGCCTCCGGGGTCTGGGGATCGGCGGGGTGAGCGTCACCATCCCCTTCAAGGAAGACATCATTCCCTTGATTGATGAACTGGACCCCCAGGCCGCCAAAATCGGCGCGGTGAACACCGTGGTCCACCGAGACGGGCGTCTCACGGGCTACAACACCGACTGGCTGGGCGCGGTGGCCGCGCTCACGGCCAAGGTCAGTCTCAAAAATCAGCATGTCCTGATTTTGGGGGCCGGGGGGGCCTCCCGGGCCATCGCCTATGGGATTTTGCATAACGGCGGCAAAGTCAGCCTGACGGATATCGATACCTCCCGCGCCGCGGCCCTGATTAAGGACCTGGGGGGCGAGGCCATTGCCGCGGACGCCGTCGACCGCTGCCCTGCCACCATCCTGGTAAACGCCACCCCGGTGGGCATGGCCCCGGATATGGACGGGATTCCCATTCACCCGGACCTCCTGGGCCGCTACCAGGTCGTCATGGACATCGTCTACCAGCCGCTTAAAACCCGCCTGCTCAAGGAAACCCAGGCCCGGGGCGCGGCTACCATCGACGGCCTCCAGATGCTCATCCACCAGGCCACGGCCCAATTCGAACTGTGGACCGGCCGGCCCGCGCCCCTGGAGGTCATGGCCCAGGCGGCGTATGGGGCTTTGGGGGCGTAGAGAGATTAATTGATATGAATAACATCGTATCTACACTTATTCAAATGGGAAACGATTTATTCAAGAAACCTTATGAAATGCAAGAATTTACCGGTAATTCAGACGCCGATAAGTTACTTAATGATTTGCGGAATTATCCGCATGCTTTTGTTTTGGCGTGCATAATGGATAGGCAAATTAGAGCCGAAAAAGCTTGGGTTATACCATATGAAATTAAAACAGAGATAGGCACCTTTGACTTTTCACAACTTTTTTCTCAGAATTTAGATAAAATTAGAAAAATATTTATTAAGAGAAAATTGCATAGATTTAATGAGACAATGGCTAATAATTTTTATCTGGGAATAAGAATGATTCATGATGTCTATGA
>CAYNMI010000140.1:0-6928 GCA_964398095.1 uncultured Desulfobacca sp. | reverse complement strand
CGGGCCAGGGTGCCGCCGGTGGCCACCGCCAGCCCTACGCCGTATTTCTCGGACAGCCCCACCAACCCGGTGATGGGACATTTGCCGCACCGTTTGCAGTGCACCGAACTGCCGGTGATCCGGAACTGGCATTCGTGGAATTGCAGGCAGTGGGGCATGAGGAGGAGCAGCTTATCCGCGGTGGTGCGGGGATGCTGCGCCAGGACCAGTTGATTGTTGATCTCGATGAACGAGCGGCGCACCTTGTCTTTGGAGACGCCGCATAATTTCCCCACCCCGCCCATCAAGGGGAGCAGCAATTTGATCACCAGCCCCCGGAGTTTCCGGGAAAAGAACAGATCCCGCCCCAGGACCACGGTGAGGGCCAGGATGACCAGGACCCCCACCACCAGGAGGAGCAGGATGACGAAAAGGACCCCCAGGATGAGGGGCAAGCGGGGGCTGATGTTGGTGAGCCCCACGTAGGGCACGTACCAGAGGACGCCCAGGATGAGGGTGACCAGGATGCAGGTGACGGCCAGCAGGCCCAGGAAGATGCGCTTCTGGGGCCGCAGGGAATTGCCGCCGTTCAAAATGGTGACCGGCTCATCCATGAATATGGCTACTCCAGCCTCTGCCCGGTCAGGGGTCGGCCCCGGAGGAATTCGGCGGCCGCCAGGCGCTTGTGCCCGGCCAGTTGCAATGCCGCCACCGTGATACTGCCCTGACCGCAGGCGATTTCCAGCCCCTGGGGAGTTGGTTTGAGAACCGTTCCCGGGGCCGCCAGGCTCCCCTCACGCCGCTTGATCCGGGCTCCGAATAACTTGAGCCCCTGGCCCTTCCAGGTGGTGTAGGCCCCCGGTTTGGGGTCCAGGCCCCGAATCCAGCCGGCCACCTCCGTGGCCGAGAGTTCCCAGTGGAGACGGAGCATCTCCCGGGTAAGGGGCGGCGCCATGGTCACCTCGCGGCGGTTTTGGGGCAGTTTGACCGCCTCCCCGCGCCGGAGCATTTCCAGGGATTGGACCAGCAAGGCCGCCCCCCGCTCAGCCAGGCGGGTGTAGAGGGTCCCGCAATTGTCCTCCGCGTTGATGGGAAGGCGCTCCTGAAGGAAAATCGGTCCCGAATCCACTTCGTACTGGAGCCACTGGATGGTCACCCCGGTCTCCTTATCCCCCCTGATCAAGGCCCAATTGATGGGGGCGGCCCCCCGGTACCGGGGCAGCAGGGAAGCATGGACATTGAGGACCCCCCTGGACGGCAGGGCCAGGATCTCGTGGGTGAGAATCCGGCCGTAAGCCACCACAATCATGAGTTCCGGCGCCAACGCGTTTAGCTGCCGGATCAACTCCGGGTCCTTGAGGCGCCGGGGTTGCAGCACCGGCAGATTCCATTCCAGGGCCAGCTCCTTCACCGGCGAGGGGGTGACTAGCTGCCCCCGGCCCCGGGGCCGGTCCGGCTGGGTCACCACCGCGGCCACCTCTTCCCCTGCGGCCAGGATGGCCTCCAGAGACGGCAGGGCGAACTGGGGCGTGCCCATGAAGATCAGCCGCCAGGGTCCGGATTTCACCTGGCCGCCACCTGTTTCTTCAGACGTCTTAAGTAAAGCCCCCGTTTGAGGCGGCTGATATGATCGATGAACAGAACGCCGTTCAGGTGGTCGATTTCATGCTGGAGCACCACGGCCAGCAATCCTTCCCCGGTGATTTCAATGGGTTTCCCTTCCCGGTCCAGCCCCTTGACCACCACCCGGGCCTGACGCCGCACCTCGGCGGAAAAGTCCGCCACCGACAGGCAGCCCTCCTCATGGGTGATCTCCCCTTCCCCCGCGACGATACAGGGATTGAGCACCACCTGGAGTTTCCGGGGCCGCCCCTCTTTATGGGCCACATCGAACACAATGAGCCGCTGCAGGACCCCCACCTGGTTGGCGGCCAGACCCAGGCCCGGCGCGGCGTACATGGTCTCCGCCATGTCGTTGATGAGACCCTGCACCTCCCCGTTGATCTCGGTGATTTCCCGGGCTTCCTGCCGCAGCACCGGATGGGGCAATTTATGAATCGGTAATAATGCCATGCCTCTGATAATTTCTTTCGACGAGTATTTTCTTTAACTTTAAGGCAGAATTGGAAAATTTTCAAGAACTCCCCGGCGGGCAGACCGAAATTATGGCCGGAAACCGGGAAAAACCGGGGTACTGGAGGGCGTCAGGCCGGGTTGGCAAAAAGCGGTGAGGGGCCGGCTTAGGGCCCCTCACCATCAGGAGGTGGGTTAGAAGATGAGGGAGATTTTTGCCAGGGGGTGGCACGCATAGCGCTTTTTTTAGAGCCTTAGGCTTGAGCCGGCGCCACCTGATTCACTGCGACGTGGGATTACTTGGCCGGACCACCGGGGCCAGGCCCGCCACCGGGGCCATGACCGCCGCCGGGGCCATAGCCATAGGGACAGCCATACCGGCCGCGGCCGAAACCTTGCCCCAGTTGCGGGGCGATCTTCCGCAGGGCCAGCCGGAAAGCCACCCGTTTCTCCTGCAACTGGCCCCGCAGGGCATTAACTTCTTTCTGCGCGGCGACAATCGCCTTCTCATCCGGGGTGGCGGTATTCCAGAGCGTCCGCAATTCGGCGCGCTTGACCCACATCTGCCGGCGCAGCTGCGCGGTGTCATTATTGAACTTCTGTTTGAGGTCAAAGAGCTTCCCGGCTTGCTCCGGGTTGAGATTCATGGCTCCCGGCCCGCAGCCCCAGCCGCCTCCGTGACCGGGACCGGCCCAGGAGGACGCCGCCAGACCCATGGTCAACGCCAGGGCCAACAGCACCGCAATGGACATCTTACTTTTCCGCATAACAGATTATCTCCTTTATCTTGCTGTCGATTTATCAGACCGGTAAACGGCCTTTAGTAAGTAAACCCCCCGGCAGCCTCAAACCCGGCGCGCCGTGATGATTTTTTTGGAGGCGGTCATACAGGAGAGGATGGAAAGGTAAGGGACCTCAAACCTGACTGGGGGAGTAAAGGCTGTAATTACGGTATGTTGTTGATTTAACCGTGAATCGGCGCCGGTCCCTAAGGCGCATTCTCGATCTGCCGGATGATCTCATAAACATCTTTCGACACCGAGGTAAAGCGGAGGTCCGCCTCGCTCAGGGTATCCTCCAGGGGCCGCACCGCGGTCACCTTGCCGTAGACTTTGCCGTGCACCGCGCCGCCCTCATCCAGGAGGTGCAGGCGCACGTCGTCCCAGGGCTGCAGGTCGCCTTCCAGGGTGATTTGCGCCGAAGTGTCGCACACGTGGGTCATCCAGGCCCGGCCGGTGGCGCCCCGCACGATCTTCTCTTTGATGATGAAGACTTCGACGTTGATGGGGGTGGTCAGGGCAATGAGGATATCGCGTCTTTCCTTGAGATGGAGTTCATAAGGCCCGTGCATGCCCCGGATGTCATAGAGGCTGGCCGGCAGGGGCACCCCTTTCATCTGCACCTCCATGGTCCCCTGCACCTCCACCAGGTCCCGCACCCGTTCATAGGTCGAGGCGCTGATGAGCACCTGGCCGCCCACCGAATAGGACTCCATGCGGCCGGTGAAATTGACCTGGGACCCCACCACGCTGTATTTGGCCCGCTGCTCGGAGCCGATGTTGCCCACCACCACCAGGCCGGTGTTGACCGCGATGCCCATCTGGAGATGGGGGAGCCCGTCGGCCTCGTTAGCCCGGTTGATTTCGTCCATGGCGGTCTGCATCGCCAGGGCGCAGGCCACCGCCCGGGTGGGATGATCTTCCAGGGGTTCCGGCGCCCCGAAAAAGGCCAGGATGCCGTCGCCGATGATTTCGTCGATCACGGCGCGATGGTCAACGAGAATTTCAATCATCTTGCCCAGGTAGCGGTTCAGGAAGGTAATCACCTGTTCGGGGTCCATGTCCGCGGTCAGGGCCGTAAAGCCGCGCAGGTCCGACATGAGAATGGAGATTTCCCGGGTTTCGCCTCCCATCTCCAGGGCGTCCCGGTCTTCCAGGAGCCTTTTCACCACTTCCTGGGTGACGTAGCGGCCGAAGGTGTCCCGGATAAAGTCCCGCTTTTCGATGTAATCCGTGAGTTGGCGCCCCATTTCGTTAAAGGAGTGGGCCAGGTTGGCGACCTCCCGGACCCCGGTTTCCGGCACCGTGGCGGTAAAGTCCCCCTGGGCGATGGCCGCGGTCTGGAGGGCCAGCTTCCGCAAGGGCCGGGCAATATTTTTGGCAATGGCCACAATCACCACCGCCAGAAACACCAGACCCACCAGGACGATCACTAAAATTCGCCGGCTGAGGCTGTTGACTTCGGCAAATAATTCATTTTCCGGGATGACCACCCCCAGGGACCAGCCGATGGAGGGCAACGGGGCGTAGAACAGCCAGGATTTTTTCCCGGAATAGAAATCGGTCAGGGGCACGAACCCGGACCCGCCCCGGATCATGTCCCGCCCCAGGCGCCGCAGGGAGGGGTCATGCCGGGCCTCGGCGATGCTGAAGATACTCTCCCGCATAATCCACTTCGCATCCGGGTGGGTGACGAACACCCCGTTTTGGGAAATGAGAAAGGCATAGCCGCTCTGATAAATTTTGACGGCGGAGACCAGTTTTTTGAGCCACATCAAGGAGAGATCCGCGGTCACCACGCCCACAAATTTCCGGGTGCCGCCCGCCCGCCGGTAGAGGGGCACGGAATACGTGCACATAATGATGTTGCCGCCGCCTTCGTCGTAGTAGGGTTCACTCCAGCAGGCCTTATGCAGTTCCTTGGGGATCTGAAACCAATCCCAGTAAAAATAGCGGTAAGAGTCACTCCCCAAAAAGCTGATCTTGATCCGGCCCTGGTCCCGGTAACAATAGGGGCAAAAATAATAAAATTTGGGATTAAAGGCATGGGGTTCAAAGGCCACCGCCACGCCGAAGACCTCCCGGTTAGTGGCCACGGTGGTCCGCATCAGGCGGAGCAGATCCGCCTCTTGGTAAGGGTAAGCTTCCAACACCGCCGCCAGGTTGATGGGCGCCCGCTCCGCGGTCTGGAGCACCGTCTCAATCCGGAAAGCCGTCTCCAGAGTGAGGTGCCGGGCGTTTTCCCCCACCTGGCGCATGATCGCCTGCTTCGAGGCCACGAGGTTATAGAGGAACGCCGCCATAAAGATAATGGCCGTGCTGGCGAGGATCAGGATGATGAGTTGGGCCGCCAGTCCCCTATTTTTCATCCTTTGCGCCCCCCTGGGGATAAAAATCGGCGAATTTCGGGATATGGTTAATCAGGCCGCTCTTCTGGAGGACCCCGGCGACCCGGGCATAGGCCGCGGCCGTGAGCGTCCCCATGGGCAGCTTCCAGCCCTTGGGCTCAATGATATCCCGCATCCGGGCCAGCATCCACTGCTGGTGGACCCGGTCCGTGGCCACATGTGCGGCTTGGACATACTTCATGACGATATCCAGGGCTTCGTCGGGGTGGGCGAAGGCATACCGCCAACCTTCCAGGGAAGCCGCCACGAAGGCCCGGCACCTTTGGGGATGCCGCCGCGCGGTTTCCTCCATGCAATAGATGCCGTCTTCGGGAAAGTTCATGCCGTAATCGGCCATGAAAAAGGTGGTCAGTTCATCGGGGTTCACGCCGGCGTTGAGAATCAGATGATACTCGTTGTACCACATGGCCGAGGCCACCTGGACGCCGCCCCGCAGGAACAGGTTCAGGGTGGCCGATTGAGGGACCTCGGTGACGTGGAGGTGATATTTGCGGAAAAAGGCCCGGGGCTGCAAGCGGAATTCTTGCCCCCAGAGGCCGACCTTTTTGCCGTTGATATCTTCCGGGGTGTGGATGCCGCTGGATTTTTTGGCCACCAGCATGAGGGCCGAGCGCTGGACGATCTGGGCCAGGTTGACCAGTTTGACCCCTTGGGCCCGCTTTTCGATGCCGGTGGCCAGAAACATGGTGCCGAAATCCACCCGGCCCTGGGCCAGCAGCTCGGAGGCCGGCCATGCCGGGCCGCCCCGCAAAATCTTCACGTCCAGGCCGTGCTGCCGGTAGAAGCCCTTCTCGTAGGCCACGTAGTAGCCGGCAAATTGGGCCTGGGGAATCCACTGGGGGATAAACGAGACCGTAACCGGCGGGGTTTCCTGGGCCCCGGCCGGCAACCCCGCCCCCATCAGGAAGCAGCCCAACAGGGCCATGGCGAGCGCCTGCAGGAGACGCGGCGCCAGAGTTGACCCCAATCCCCCCCCGGCAATGTTCTGGATGGCCTGGCGCCCGGAGGGACGCCGGGACCACCACCTCCCCCGGTCCGGCAAGTGTCCGCCATGTTCCATGTGATCCCCGCCTTACGCCGCCCCGGTCCACCGGCGCAACCGCCGGTTGATTTCCTCGGGCACCGAAGTAAAACTGACCAGGGCCTCGAATTGACCTTCACCCATCACCGTCACCCGGGTGACCTTGCCATAGATATAGCCCGGGATCGGCTCCTGGTGTTTATCCAGCAGAGTCAGGCGCACATCCTCCCAGGCTTCCAGGGGCCCCTCCGAGGTCACCAGGGCGGCGGTATCGCAGATATGGGTGACCCAGGCCGAGCCGCTGGCGCCGGTGATAATCTTGTCCTTGATATGGTTGATCTGAATCCTGAGCCGGGCCGGCAACTCTTTCAGGGTCTCCAACTTCTTCCGGAGCCGGATATTATAAGGCGCGCCGATGGACCGGACGTCATAGAGGGTGGCTTGCCCCGGCACCCCCTTCATCTCCGCCTGGAGGACGTTGCCCACCTCCACCAGGTCTTTAACCTGGCCGTAGGTGGCGGCGCTGATGAGCACCTGCCCCGCCAGGGCACAGGCTTCCAGGCGGGAGGCAAAATTAACGTCGGAGCCCACGACGCTGTACTTGGTCCGTCTTTCCGAGCCGATGTTGCCCACCACCACCGTGCCGGTGTTCACCCCGATGCCCATGG
>CAYNMI010000139.1:0-6987 GCA_964398095.1 uncultured Desulfobacca sp. | reverse complement strand
TAATATGATCGTGACGTCGCCAGCGGTCCCCTCTTTTTCCCTCTCCCCCTATGGGGGAGGTCAGGGTGAGGGGGAATTGATTTTCACGGAGTTAAGCAAATCCATTACCGTATGTATGAGCCACGGTATTTAGGCGGCGGTGCGCCATTTTCTCAAGGAGTGCGGGAGACCGGATGAAAAAGCTCGAGCCCCTTTCCCTGGACGGCATCAAGACTTATCGTTTGTCTGAGCGCCCTTCCAAGGTCAGCCACCTGGACTTTGGCCGGCCCTGGGAGAAAGGCGGCGGCTTCCGGGAGTTCGTGGACCGCCTGCCGCGCATCCTGGCCGGGGAGGCGCTCCGGGAGGTGGCCGGGGCCTGGGTTAAGGCCCGCCGGGCCGGGCGGCCGGTGCTTTTGGGCATGGGGGCCCACCCCATCAAGGTGGGCCTGAGCCCGGTGCTCATCGACCTCCTGCAGCGGGGCCTGCTCACCGGGGTGGCCGTGAACGGCGCCGGCATCATCCACGACGCCGAAGTGGCCATGGTGGGCCGCACCTCCGAGGACGTGGATGAGGTGCTGGGTTCCGGGCAGTTCGGCATGGCCCGGGAGACCGCCGAATTTTTAAACGGGGCCATTGCCTGGGGGGCGCAGCAAGGTATGGGGCTGGGAGAGGCCGTGGGCCGCCGGCTCCTGGCCGGCGATTTTCCCCACCGGGATCTAAGCCTGGTAGCCGGGGCCGCGGCCCTGGAGGCGCCCCTGACGGTGCACGTGGCGGTGGGGACCGACATCATCCATCTGCACCCGTCGGTGGACCCGGAAGCCCTGGGGGCAACCACTCATAGGGATTTTCGCCTGTTCGCGGCCCTGGTCAGCGAGCTTACCGGCGGGGTCTTTATCAACCTGGGGTCCGCGGTAATCATCCCGGAGGTCTTTTTGAAGGCCCTGACCCTGGCCCGCAACCTGGGGCACAAGGTGGCGCCCCTGACCACGGTGAACCTGGATTTTGTGCAGCACTACCGGCCGCTGACCAATGTGGTGCGGCGCCCCACCGCCGGGGCGGGGCAGGGCTTTGCCTTGACCGGCCACCACGAGCTGCTGTTGCCGCTGCTCGCGGCCCTGGTAATTGAAGAGCTGGAGGAAAGCTGATGCCCACCGATATCGTGATCACCGCGGGAGAGCAACGGCTGCACGGGGTTCTGAACGATTCCCTTACGGCGCAGGCCCTGGCGGAGGCCCTGCCGATTACCGCCCGGGCCCAACTCTGGGGCGAAGAGATCTACTTTCCCGTGCCCGGGGTGGTGGCGGAGTTGGACGACAGCGCCGCGGTGGTGGTGAACGTCGGGGACCTGGGCTACTGGCCCACGGGCCGGGCGTTCTGCATCTTTTTCGGCCTCACCCCCACCAGCGTCCCCGGAGAGATTCGCCCGGCCAGCGCCGTGAACCTGATCGGCAGGGTCACGGATGACCCCTGCTGTCTCAAACTGGTGCCAGCGGGCGCCCCGGTGCGCATCGAGAAGAAATAGGTTAAAATAAAAAGTTGGGGGAGGGGGCGGCGGGGAAAAGCAGTAGCCAGTAGCCAGTAGTCAGTAGAGAGAGATTTTAATGCTGGCCACTGAACACTGCCCTCCTCCAGCCTTCCCTGGCAAATGACTATCAAGGAGATTTTTGGTAATGCCCATTTTTGAGTTTCACTGTAATAGTTGCAACCAGGATTTCGAGAAGCTGGTCTTCGGGGCCGACCCGGAGGTGGAGTGCCCCCATTGCGGCCAGGCCAAGGTGGAGAAGCTGATGAGCGCCTGTACCGCCAAGGTGGGGGGCAAGTTAACCTCTACCTCCAGCGGCGGCGGTAGTTCCTGCGCCGGCTGTTCTTCCGGTTCTTGCAGCACCTGCGGCTGAGAGAGTTTGTCCAGGGATATTAAAATCGGCACCCGGGGCAGCGCCCTGGCCCTGGCCCAGGCCCGCTGGGTGGCGGCGCAGCTGGCCGGGCGCCATCCCGCCTGCCGGGTGGAACTGGTGATCATCAAGACCACCGGGGATAAGATTCAAGACGTCCCCCTGGCCGAGATCGGGGGCAAGGGCCTGTTCATCAAGGAGATCGAAGAGGCGCTCCTGGCGGGCCGGGTGGATGTGGCGGTGCACAGCCTCAAGGATATGCCGGCGGAGATGCCGGCGGGCCTGATGCTGGGGGCGGTGCCGCCCCGGGAAGACTGCCGGGACGCCTTCATCTCTTCCCGTTACGCCAGCCTGGCTGAGATTCCCCCCGGCGGCCGGGTCGGCACCGGCAGTCTGCGGCGCCGGGTGCAGGTGCTGCACCGGCGGCCGGACCTGGAGGTGGTGCCCCTGCGGGGCAACGTGGACACCCGCCTGAAAAAGATGGCGACCCTGGGTCTGGATGGCCTCATCCTGGCCGCTGCGGGGCTGAACCGGCTGGGGTTGGCCCATATCTACCGCGGCTGTGTGCCCGAATCCGACATGCTGCCGGCCGTGGGCCAGGGGGCCCTGGGTCTGGAGGTGCGCACCGAGGCTCAAGACCTCCGGGAACTCCTCAGCTTTCTGGATGACCCCCCCACCCGTCTGGCGGTGACCGCGGAGCGGGCCTTCCTGGCGCGGCTGGAGGGCGGCTGCGTGGTGCCGGTGGCGGCCCTGGGCCGGGTGGCGGGGGAGACCCTCCATCTGGAGGCCCTGATCAGCGACCTGGAAGGGCGCCGCCTCCTGCGGGAAGGCCGGACCGCGCCCGCGTCGGCGGCGGCCGGGTTGGGAACCGAACTGGCCGAAAGCTTGCTGGCACAGGGCGGGCGGGAAATCCTGGCGGCCCTGTACGGCCGGCCGTTTTAATCCCGTTTTCGGTTTTCAGTATTCGGTTTTCGGTAAAATAATTTTAGGAATTCATTAGGTTAGCCAGAGAGTTGGTTGTATCTGAACCTGAATCTGAATCTGCCATATTCTTTCAGTTCACCTTGACATTCCGGCAATTATGAGATATAGTATCCTTAGCAGAAAAGTGCAGTTGATGAATTTGGGGGAGTCCAGCAATGCAGGCGAAGTGGGGGATAGCCTGGCTGGTGACGGCTTTATGGCTGGTCATGAGTTTAGGCGTCCCGGCGCGGGGGTTGGCGGCCGGGGACTACTCCTCTAGATCCCTTCCCATTCTCCCCATCGAAGCCCAGAGTTCCCTGGAAACCCAGATGCTGGGCGAAAAACCCCTGAATCCGGCCACCTCTGGTCACTCGATTCTCCACCCCGGTTCGTCCGTGCAGGTCCATCTGGATGGCAGCGACGCCAGCCTCAAGATGCCTCTCAACACCGAGCTCAATATCTCCATCCGCTATAACCGGGAGCCCTCTCCGGGGGAGCCGCAGGGGCTCAATAACTCCCCGCTTTACATGAAATATGCCATGGACTACCGGGTGCTGTCCAACCTGCGGGTGGGCTTGAACAGCTATCTGTACCGTCCTTCCGAAGAGGGGTTTGCGTTCCAAAACTCCCCGACTAACCAGCTCCTGGGGGTTGGTCCGGAAATCAAGTACGACCTGGGGCGGTGGAGTTTCCTCTTAAAGAGCCAGATGGAGACCGGTAATAAACAGACCCGCAGTAACGACCTGCAAAACTGGTTCCGGATCTGGTACGCCTTCTAATTGCTGTCCCCGCCTGCCCTGAGTGCGCGCGTCTGGGCTTCCTCTGGTACTCTTTTTAACAATTGCCAAAAGAGCCTCTTGTATAGCGTTTGCCAATAATAATTTCTTGTAGGGGCGCACCTGCGGGTTTGCCCACCATAGGGCGGACACATAGGTCCGCCCCTACAATAGGAAAAAACTTTTGGCAATCTCTATAAAACGTAGCCACAGTCTTCAGCCTACGTTGGCACAGGCTGGAAAGCCGGTACCAACAGGAGTTTTTCAAGGAATGAAGAAAAATCTTCGGATTTTAAATGACTTTTGCAAGAGGGTCTTTTGGCAACTGCTCTAGGTAAAGCAGGTTTTTCAACCGAGGTTCATCTTTTTAAATAGTTTCTCCGGAATAGACTTTATTACCGCCATGATCAAGCGCCAATACCATTTGGAATAAATGATATCTTTGCCTTTTTTATAGCCGATATAGATATCAGCAGCGATCTCTTCCGGGTCCGCGGATAATCTTTCAGGTAAGTCAAGGTGAGCGGTCATTTTGGTCCTGATCATGCCCGGTAAGACTGAAATCACCCGCACCTTGTCTTTATAGAGCCGATTCCGTAAGCCGCTCAGATAGACAGTCAAGGCGCCTTTGGCGGCGCCGTAGATATAATTACTTTGCCGGCCCCGTTCTCCGGCCACGGAACTTAAAGCAATAATGAACCCCTGCCGGCGTTGGGCGAAGTCGGCGGCGATAATCTCCAGGATACTGACCGCCCCGGTGAAATTAGTGTCAATGATCTTCCGGGCTTCTTGAAAATCCTGTTCGGCTGATGATTGATCTCCCAAGTAACCGAAGGCCAGGACCAGGCCATCCGGTTTCGGATCCAGGCTGTCATAAAAGGCCCGATGCGCCTCATAATCCGTAGCATTAAAGAGAAATGGTTTGGCCTTGACGCCATAACGGATCTGGAGATCAGTGCAGCTTTTCTCCAGCAAGGGTAAGTTCCTGGAAGCCAGGGCCAGGTCAGCCTGTTCACGCTGGGCAAATATTTTGGCAATTTCCTGGGCCACGTCAGAATTCGCCCCTAAGATCAGGAGGTTCATGGTTATAGTCCCAGCCGGCGCGATTGCCGGGAATTGAACTTTTGGACCATGCCCCGTGCTTCCCGAATTTTCATAAATTCCTCCCATCTAGGATAGCTGCTGCGAAAAATCTTGCCGGGCATTCTCACATCTTTGGCCAGATACAAGCGCCCCCCATAATCGACCACGAGATGGTCAAGCTCATCCAGCAGGGGCAAGAGCTTGGGCTGCATTTTGAAATCCAGGGCGATAGTATAGCCTGCCAACGGAAAGGATAAATAGTTTTGATTCTCCTTCCCAAACAATTTTATGACCCCCAAAAAAGAGCCCAAACCCGTGGCGGCAATTTTCTGCAGGATCAGCTGCAATCCTGCATAACCGGCCGCCTTGGGCAAGACAAACTGGTATTGGGTAAAGCCCCGGCGCCCATACATGCGGTTCCAGGCGGTGATTTTATCCAGGGGGAAAAAGAAATTATCCAGGGGCACCAGCCGGCCTGCGGCACAACTGGGATGGAGTTGATAATAAATGTGGTTGAACCAGGCGATGGCGTATTTATTCAGCATAAACCCGGGCAGGGTGATGGGCATGGGAACCGTCTTGGGTTTTTCCCGGGCTAGGGGGCCGGATTCGGCATGTTCCCCCAGCATGAGGACCGATCTTCCCAGTTGCTTGCCCCGGGCTAAACAATCAATCCATCCCACGGAATAGGTGGCTTCCTGCTGCTCCTCAAATAATCCGAGGATTTCCTCCAGGTCCCGGCAGCGAATGACGGTCTCCCGGATATACGCACTTTTAACAGGTTGCAGACGCAGAGTCGCGGTCAGGATAATGCCGGTTAATCCCATACCGCCGCAAGTGGCAGAGAAAAGCTCCGGGTTTTGGTCTCGACTGCATAAAACTAGGTCGCCGTTGGGCAACATTAAGAGGAACGACAGGACAAACTCGCTGAAACACCCCACTTTATGATGATTCTTGCCATGCACATCCGCCGCGATAGCTCCCCCCACGCTGACGTGCTTGGTCCCCGGCACGACCGCTAAAAACCAACCTCTGGGCAGAAATATATCGACTAACTCTGATAAGGTGACGCCACTTTCGCAGGTAATAATCCCCTGGTCTTGATCAAAAGCCAATATCTTATTATATCGCCGGGATAACAGGGCGTTCTCGTTTAAGGCGCTGTCGCCATAACTGCGCCCCATCCCGTAAACGATATAATCCCGGTCCATTTTGAGATAATCAAGCAAGGGCTCGACGGAATCGAAATAAAATCCCTGCGCTTGAATTCCCGAACACCTCCCCCAACCGGTAATATACATAGAATTATCCTAATATTATCCCGGCAATGTCACCTATATATTATTAAATAGATACTTAATAGCCATAGTATGATAACCGCTTGCATCATTTGGTCTTTCAAAATGATGCCCGTAGGCGAACCACTTTTTGATTCCACAAAAGTTATCTGCATATATCTTAGCAGGCCAATTATCACCCAAAAAGTGGTCAAATAGAGGTTGGTAGTTTTATGGACATTAATTACCTCAGGAGATACGGTGTAGAGTACGTAACTTACAATCAATACGGCGGCCATAATAACCATACTGAGAGACACAAATTCCAAGTTATAATTGCCGATATTTTCCCGCACCTTGCGGCCGCCCGCCAATAATATCAGGTCATCCCGTCTTTTTGCCAAGGCTAAGAATAGCGCCAGCAAATAGGTCATGATAATTAACCAGTGGCTTACCCAAACTTCCGCAGCATATCCTCCCGCAAAAACTCTTATGATAAAGCCACATGCAATAGCATTAACATCGATAATAGCATATCTCTTAAGCAGGTAAGAATATAAATAGTTTAACAGCAAATAAGATATCAAAGGAATAAATACTATTAAACCCAGTTGATAGAGAGTCAAGAATACCGCGGCAAAAAGCAGCAACCCCGCAAAGATAATGGATTCCCATTTGCCGACGATGCCGGCCGCCAACGGCCGATGCCTTTTGGTGGGATGGGCCCGGTCGGCTTCCAGGTCGTGGAGGTCATTGATGACATAGACGCTGCCGGCCGCTAAACAAAATGCCACAAAAGTCCAGCAAGTTTGGGTAAGGGCATGGAAGTCGAACAGTTTGTGGCCAAAGAATAAGGGGAGGAAAATGAAGCCGTTTTTGATAAACTGATGAGGTCTCGCAAGAGTTATGAAAGCTCTGATTTTAGACATTACCGCTCATCGGGGGACGTAATACCGTTTTCAGTTTTCCGTTTTCCGTTTTCCGTAAAATAATTTAGGGAATTCATTATGTTAGCCG
>CAYNMI010000138.1:0-7024 GCA_964398095.1 uncultured Desulfobacca sp. | reverse complement strand
TGGCGGGCAGTGCCCGCGCCCTACATTTTTTTCAACTTCCTTCTCAGCCGGTCCAGGGCGGTCTCCGCGGTCAGGGTCTTGATCTCCGTCCGGTTGCCGTGAAACTGACAGTGCCAGACGTCTTCCCCGTCGGCGGTGGCCAGACCGATATACACGGTGCCCACGGGCTTCTCCCGGCTGCCGCCGCTGGGTCCGGCGATGCCGGTCACCGCCAGGCCCAGGTCGGCGTGGAAGACCTGCCGCACCCCCCGGGCCATGTCCCGGGCCGTCTCCGGGCTCACCGCCCCCTTTTGGGCCAGGACCTCCGCCGGCACCCCCAGCAAGTCCTGTTTGGCCGCGTTGCTGTAACTCACCACCCCGCCTAAAAAATAATCCGAGGAGCCGGGCACCTCGGTGAGGCGGTGCCCGATGAGGCCGCCCGTACAGGACTCCGCCACCGCCAGGCTCAGATGCAGTTCGTTCAGACGCCGGCCCACCAGTTCCTCCAATGGCGCGCCGTCCGGGCTCAGCAGGAACTCGCCCGCCTCCCGGGCCAGGGCCGCGCTGACGCGGTCCAGGCCGGCCTCCAATTCCTGCCGATCCCGGCCCCGCACCGTCAGGGTGAGATGATTTTCGGGGAAATTGGGATAAAACCCCACGGTCACCCCGTCCTGGAATTCCGGCAGGGACCGGACCACTTCCTGCAGCCGGATTTCCGAGATGCCCAGGAAGCGGAGCGTCCGTCGGGCCAGGCATTCCCCCCCGCCGGCCCCGGCCGCCAAGGCGGGCAGCACAAAGGCGTCGAACAGGGCCTGCATCTCCCGGGGCACCCCGGGCAGGAAAAACAGGCGCACTTCCCGGTGTTTCACGGCAAAGCCGCAAGCCATGCCGCCGGGGTCCAGAATCTGCGCCCCTTCGGGGACGAGGGCCAGACTGGCGTAGCGCTCTTCCCAGGGGATCTGGCGCTCCCCCAGGCAGCGCCGGATGCGGTCCAGCAGACCTTCATGGACCACCAACCGCCGGTCCAGGGCCAGGGCCGCGGCGGGGACGGTGACGTCGTCTTCGGTGGGTCCCAGGCCGCCGGTAATGATGATAAACTGCGACCGGCTTAAACCCTGCTCCAGGACTTCCCGGATCAACGGGGCCCGGTCGCCCACCATGGTGATGCGCTCCACCCGCAGCCCGGCCTCATGGAGCCCCCGGGCGGCATAGCGGGCATTACAATCAGCCACCTGACCGGTGATTAACTCATTGCCGGTAGCGATGATCTCGCCGTGCATCATAGCAGTTGCCAGAGGTCAGTTGTCAGTATTCAGTCAAAGGCAGTTGTTTTTCTGACAACTGGCCACTGACCATATCCTACCCTCAGCCTCTCCCCCAAACCATCAAAACAACCACCATTACCACCCGGCCGATCACCCCCGCGGCCACGTCGTCGGCCATGATTTCCAGGCCGCCCGTGCCGCCCTTTTCAAACCAGCGGATGGGGAACGGTTTCAGGATATCCAGGACCCGGAACACCACGAAGCCCAGGGCCGCATGGCCCCAGGTGGGGGGCACGCCGGCCAGGGTGATGAGCAGCCCCACCACTTCGTCCACCACGATGGCCCCGTGGTCCGTGCGCCCCAAGTATGCCTGGGCGGGGCCCGCCACCCAGAGGCCCAGAAGCATCAGGGCCGCCACCCCCAGGCCGTAGCCCCAGGGGCCGGTCTGGGCCAGCAGGTACCACAGCGGCAAGGCCGCCAGGGTACCCCAGGTGCCGGGCGCCAGGGGCAGATAGCCAACCCCGCCCCAGGTAGCCAGGGCCAGGATCAGTCTGCGGTAACCGCGGTTTTCCGCCCCCACCGGCATACACCTCGAACAGTTTAGAAATATATGGATTCACCGCGCTTGTCAATCATTCCCCCTCCCCACCGGTTTTTTCCCGGCCGCGGCGCGATTCGGGATGTATTTTACAATTATATGGATTAAGGGGTTAAAAAATTTTGATAATTTCACTATAATCCGGTTATGCCGTCCGAATCCTCAGGGCCGCCGCCGCAACCCCATATCATTCCCCGGCCCGAACATACGGTCTCCCGGCGAGACATCGACGTGGAGGCCCTGAAAGTCCTCTACCGCCTGCATCATGCCGGCTACATCGCCTATCTGGTGGGCGGCGGCGTCCGGGACCTGCTTCTGGGCAAGACTCCCAAAGACTTTGACGTGGTGACCGACGCCCGGCCCGGCGAGTTACGGAAACTTTTCCGCAACAGCCGGATCATCGGCCGGCGCTTCCGGCTGGTCCAGGTCTTCTTCAAGGGCGGGCATATCGTCGAGGTCTCCACCTTCCGGCGGCGCTCCGAGTTCGAGGAAGTCCCGGAGGTCGAGGGCGCCCCCTCCCGGGACAACACCTACGGCACCCCGGCGGAGGATGCCCAACGCCGGGACCTGACCATCAACGGCCTGTTTTACAATATCGCCGACTTTTCCCTGGTGGATTACGTGGGGGGCATGGAGGACCTGGAAGCCGGGCGCATCCGGGTTGTCGGGGACCCGGCGGTGCGCTTCGTGCGGGACCCGGTGCGCATGCTGCGGGTGCTGCGCCACGCCGGCCGCATCGGTTTTAGCATCGATGCCGCGGCCTGGGAGGAAATCCGCGCCAAGGGCCACCTGATCCGCACCTGCCCGCCGGCCCGGGTGCGGGATGAAATCCTGAAGGATTTCCGGAGCGGGGCCGCCCGGCCCTTTTTCAAGCTCATGCTGGACTCGGGACTGTTCTATGACATCTTCCCGGCCTGGGCGGGACGGCTGGGTCCATCGGGGGAGGCCCGCCTGTTAGAGCTGATTCACCGGCTGGACCTCCTGGTCCAGAGCGGCTTCACCCTGTCCGACAGCCTGCTGTGGGCCGTGTTTTTGACCGTCTATCTGGAGCCGGAACTCCAACCCCGGGACTTCAAGGAGCTGCGGGAGTTCATTCAGGAAACCATCAAAGAGGCCCTGGGGGGCATCGAATTTCCCCGGCAGCGCCAGGACGAGGTCTCCCAGATGCTGGCCCTGGAACAGCGGGTGGCGCCCCTCCTGGCCAAACGCCAGCCCATTCCGGCCCGGCTGACCCGGCTGACGCTCTATCCGGTGACCTGGATGCTCCACCAAATCAAGACCGCCCCGGAGACGGAACTGCTGGAACGCTGCCAGCCGGAAGCCATGCCGGTCCCGCCGCCCCCGGCCAAACGCCGCCGCTCCCGGCGCCGCCGGCCCCGGGGGAGACGGCGTAAAGCAGTTGGGGGAGAGGGCTAAGGGTTTTTTGTAAGCGGCCCTTACGCTTACAAAAAACTCCCCCAAACCTCCTCTCCCAATCCCATAAGGGGAAGATAGTAGGGGCGGTTCGTGAACCGCCCCTGGGAAAAATGACCGGTGGCACAGGCGTCTCGCCTGTGCATAATTTTGGTGGGGCGGGCCTCAGTGCCCGCCTTAACGGGACGGCCAGGCCACCGCACTCGCCTGGCTTATCCCGCCAGCGTCACCCGCTTGAACCGCCGCTTGCCCACCTTAAGGAGATAGGTTTTTCCCGTGGCTAATTTTAAGCCTACGTCCGAGACCTTCTCCCCCTCCACCTGGACGCCGCCCTGCTTGATTAAGCGCTGCGCCTCCGAGGTGCTGGGCGCCAGGCCCGCGTCCACCATGAGCCGCGGCAGCCAGAGGTTCGAGTCTGAGACCTGCAGGGTCACCGCCTCAATCTCCTCGGGCAACTCCCTCTCCCTCAGGACGCGAATAAACTCTGCGGCTTCATGGTCAGCCGCGGCCCGGCTGTGGTACCGGCCCACGATGGCTTTGGCCAAATCTTCTTTCACCTGGCGCGGATGTTTGGCTCCCGAAGCCAGGTCCTCTTTCAGCCTGGCCGACTCATGGGGAGTAATATCCGTTAAGAGCTCATAATAACGCATCATTAAGTCGTCGGAAATGGACATGAGCTTGCCGAACATGTCTCTGGCCGGCTCGTCGATGCCCACGTAGTTGCCCAGGGATTTGCTCATCTTCTGCACCCCGTCCAGGCCCTCCAGGAGAGGCAACGTGATCACCACCTGGGGCGCCTGGCCGTATTCCCTCTGCAAGTCCCGGCCCACCAGGAGATTGAAGGTCTGGTCGGTGCCGCCCAACTCCACGTCGGCCTCCAGCGCCACGGAATCATAGCCCTGGATCAGGGGATAGAGAAACTCATGGATGCTGATGGGGGTCTGGCTGGTATAGCGCTTATGGAAATCCTCCCGCTCCAGCATGCGGGCCACCGTGTGCCGGGCCGCCAGGCGGATAAGGTCCTGGGCGTTCATGGCCTTCATCCAGCGGCTGTTGAAGTCAATGATGGTCTTGGCCGGGTCCAGCACCTTGAAAATCTGGCGCTCATAGGTGGCGGCGTTGGCCTTGACCTCCGCCTCCGTCAACGGCGGCCGGGTCTCGCTCTTGCCCGAGGGGTCGCCGATGAGGCCGGTGAAGTCGCCGATGAGAAAGATCACCTGGTGGCCCAGGTCCTGAAAGTTCTTGAGCTTCTGAATGAGCACGGTGTGGCCCAGGTGCAAATCCGGGGCGGTGGGGTCGAACCCGGCCTTAACCCTGAGGGGCTTGCCCGTGGCCCAGACCTTCTCCAGGCGGGCTTCCAGTTCCTCTTCCCGAATAATTTCGTGGCATCCCTGCCTGATGATGGCCATCTGTTCCGATACCGGTTTCACGAAGTTGACTCTCCAATCATTGTAGTAAGAAATTTTGCATCGCAGGGACAGCCAAGCGGGTGTAGCTGGATGCTGGCGGGCCCGGAGGCCCGCCCCACCAGCTCATAAGCGACCATTTTACCCAGTGGTAATCTTACCGCTGGTTCCTAACCCCTGGCCCCTGCTTCTAAAAACCCAGCCAGCGCACTTCCCGCCCTTTCCGGGGCGGCGCCGGCGGTTCTTTGGCGGAATAGCCCATGGGGGTGATGGCCAGGAGCTGCTGGTCCTCTTTCCCCAGGAACTTGAGGATTTCTAGCTCCAGGGAATGGGCCCCGGTCATCCAGCAGGTGCCCAGGCCCTCGGCGTGGGCCGCCAGGAGCAGGTTCTGGAACAGGGCCGCGGCGCTCTGGATGCTGTTGAAACTGTTAGGGTCATCGGGGTTCTTGGGGAAGGTCACCGCGATGACCACCGGCGCGCCCCCCAGATTTTTGAAAAACTTCATGACCAACTCCTGGCCCTTTTCCGGGACGCCGACCTTTTTCAGCCTGGGTATGAGGTGTTTGATGGCCCCGCTGACCAGCTCGACGAATTCATCCCGGACCGGGCCGGCCATGACCGTGATTTCCCAGGACTGGAGGTTCATGCCCGACGGGGCCCAAAGCGCGGCTTCGATCACCCGCTCCAGGACCTCTTTGGGCGGCATTTCGGGTTTGTACAGCCGATGGCTGCGGCGCTGATGAATGGCTTCATATAAGTCCATGCTTACCTCCAAAGGCGGTTTGGCTGAATTTCCTTTAAAGCGGCCCGCCGGCAAACGAGATTTTTCCAGCCAGGATTTCCTGCAAGGGACAGGTGTGCGCCACCTGCAGCAACTCCCGGCGTTGGTCCTCGCTCATGGCGCCCTGGAGCTCCACCCCAAAGCGAAACACGGCCTCTCCGGGATGCGGATTGTCCAGCGTCACCTGGGTCATGACGCCGGTGAGGGGAATGCCGTGCTCGGCCGCATACATGCGCAGCCAGATATTGATACAGCCGGCTATCGCGGCCTCCATGAGTTCCCGGGGATTAAAGCCGGCCTCGCCGCCGCCTTTTTCCCGGGGGGCGTCGCAATGGGCTTTGTGCTTGCCGTTAGTAAACCAGGTGTCAAATGGCGCTTTCTTGCTGGTGCATTTTATCACGTTAATTCCCTCCCCTTGGGATCAACAAAAATTTTTATATGTTAGCCTGAAGCCGCGGCGGCCTCGCCGGAGCCGTTGCTGACCGGCTCCCGGCCTGCGGCCCGCCGGCCCAGGTTCCAATAGAATGTCGCCTCCGCGGTCTTGCCGCGTTTCTCGCAGCCCTGGGCATAGACGGCGCACCTGGCGGCCAGGGTGCGGCGGGCCGCGGCGATGCAGGGCTCGGGCAGACCCGGCTCGTGCAGCAGCTTGACCAGGGCCCGGATGCGGAAGCGGTCGATGCCCCATTGGCCGGAGAGCTGGTCCGGGTGACCGCCCCGCTTGATCACCAGGGGTTCGTCCACCAGGCCCACCTCGTAGCGCCAGGTGAGGCGCAGCCAGAGGTCGTAATCTTCCGCCGCGGGAAGCGTTTCATCGAAGCCGCCGTGGTCCGCCAGCAGCCGCCGGTGCAGGATCACCGCCGAAGGGCTGATCATGCAGCGCGCCAGGGACGGCAGAAAAATCCGGCCGGCCACCTTCCGGTGGCGGCGCGGCTTATTCACCCGCACCCCCCGGCGCACCCAGGTCTCCTCCGTCTGACAAATGAGCAATTCCGGACGGCCCTCTAACAAAAAAATCTGCCGGGCCAGCTTCTCCGGCAACCACAGGTCGTCGGAATCCAGGAAGGCCAGCCACTCCCCCCGGGCCGCGGCCGCCCCGGTGTTGCGGGCGGCGCTCACGCCCCGGCGGCTGGGATGGCGCAGCACCGTAACCTCGGGCCACTCCGCCAAGGCCTCAATAGTGCCGTCGGTGGAGGCGTCATCCACCACCAGGATCTCCAGGTCCCGGTAGGTTTGGGCCTTAACCGAGGCCACGGCTTCCGCCACCAGAGGCGTCCGGTTAAAAGTGGGGATAATGACGCTGACTCGAGGTCCCATAACGGAAAGTTACCAGAAATCTAAGAAAATTCAAGTTTGGGAAATCCTGGGGTGGTGCTGCCGGTTATGACGAAGACCCCCACCAGGGGCGCCGCGGCGGGGCAGGATGAGCCCCGACTTCCGGCCGCGGCCCCGGGGCCCGGGGGCCAGGGGTCTAGTGCGACGCTTCTTAGATAAGATGGCTTTCCTTTTAAGGGACCCCAATACAGGCCAGTATTTTACCCCCCTTTTCTAAAGGGGGGCAGGGGGGATTTTTATAACCGCCTGA
>CAYNMI010000137.1:0-7040 GCA_964398095.1 uncultured Desulfobacca sp. | reverse complement strand
TGCTGTTCACCGGCCGCACCATCCGGGCGGCCCTGGACGCCCTCATCGATTACGGCCGGCCCCGGCGCATCGAGTTGGCGGTGCTGGTGGACCGGGGCGGCCGGGAGCTGCCCATCCAGCCGGATTATGTGGGCCGGGCCGGGGAGTTGCCGCCGGGACAGCGGGTCAACGTCTATCTTAAGGAGATGGGGCGGCCCGATGAGGTGGCCATCGAATCGGGGCCCCCGGAAAGGTCTTGATGGAGCGCCGGAAAAAGGGCAAGGGCCGGGGCGCCGGCGATCTGGCCCCGCTGCCGCCGGCGGACCGGGCCAGGCTGGAAGGCCAGGTGGCCGGGGTGGCCGCGGCGCTTCCGGCGGGGGCCGAGGCGCCCGCCCTGCAGGAACTGGTCAGCCCCAATCCCCAGGACCCCAACTGGGACGCCCACCTCATGGCGGCTTTGGGGGCCCTCAGCCATCCGGCCATCCCGCCGCTGCTGGCGGCCCTCTTCGGCGAGGCCCGGGACAAGGTCCGGCGCAAGGCCCTGCACAAGACCCTGCACCGCCTTAAAACCCGGGGGGTGGCGGTGCCCGAGGACCTCCTGCCCCGGGAGGCGGCCAGCGTCGGGGCGCCGCGCCCCGGCAGCGCCGCGGCCTTCGTCTCACCAATCTTCGGCAACGGCGAAAGCTACGTCATCCTGGAGGGACCCCCGGAGGTCCTGGGGGGCAACTTCCTGGTGACCCGAATCAGCGACCGTGAAGGTTTCCAGGAGTGTGTGCTCCTGTCCCTGAACCGCCGGCAACAGACGGAATTCTGGGAGCATTTCCGGGAGCAGGGCCTGATGGAGTGGGTTTCCCCGCCCCCGGCTTTCGCGGTGCGGCTGCTGGACGAGGCCCATACGGCCCACCCGGACACTGATGGCGGCGCCTCCCGCTATGTGGCCTTCCGGGAGCGCCTCTGGCGTCATTGGGGACACCCCGATGCCGCCCCGGATCTGGACCGGGAGCTGCCGCCCCTGCTCCCCGGGGAACAGACCCGGCTCCTGGAGCACTCCCGGACGCTCGCCCTGGACCCGTGGTTCCACGCCTGGCTGCCGGGGCCGGAGGAGATTGAGCCCTGGATGGCTAAGCTCCAGGAGGTGGAAAACAGTCCCCTGGTGTTGTCGGACCAGCAGAAGCAGGTCCGGACCGACGCGGTGCTGGATGAAGCCACCGGGGCGTTGTATCCGGTAGAGGATCGTGCCCTCTGGCAGCGGCGCCTCAGGACCACCGCCTACTTCCTGCGCCTGAAGGGGCGGGAGGAAGACTCCCGGGCCGCCCAGGCCGCGGCCGCGGACCTGAATGAGACGGAGCGCCGCGCCCTCACCGGGGAAAACCCGTTCCTGAAAGGCTTGGTGCAGTGTGCCCTGCGCCTGGCCTGGGAATTTCAACAACAACCGGAACCCGAGACCGCCCCGGGCCTGGTGGTCCCGCCGGGCGAGTCGCGCCTCATCCGGAGATGAGCATGATCCACACCCTGATAGTGCCCACGCATAACCGCACCGAGATGGTTGACATCACCGGGCAGATCCAGGAACTGGTGCGCTTAAGCGGCGTGGACGAAGGGGTCTGCCACATCTTCGAGGCGCATACCACCGCGGGTCTGACCATCAACGAAAACGCCGACCCCAGCGTGCCGGCCGACATCCTCATGGTCCTGAATAAGATCATCAGCGATCAGGAGCCCTATCGCCACCTGGAGGGCAATTCGCCGGCCCACCTCAAGGCCTCCCTCATGGGCGCCGGCCTCACCGTGCTGGTGAGCAACGGCCGCCTGCTTCTGGGGACCTGGCAGGGGATTTTTCTCGGCGAATTCGACGGCCCTCGGACCCGCAAGGTGCACATTAAAATCATGGCGGGATAAATGGCGCATAACCGGGAATTCTTCAGCGAAGTGCGGCTGGACGGCCTCCCCCTGGCGGCGTACCAGCGGGAACCGGCCGCCATCGAGGACCGCAGTCTGCTCAAGGACTTTCTGGAATACACCCATATCAGCCGGGGGTTGCTGGTCCCCTACAACACCTCCTATCCCCTGATCGAGCCCCGGGAACTCCTGCCTTCCTTTGAAAAGAATTTCTCGGAATACAAGCATCTCCCCAGCTTCAGCCTGGTGGTTTTCAACCGGGCGCTGTCCTACCAGGAGGAAATCTTCCAGTTCGACCTCCTGCATCCGCCGGAGGAAGGGGATCGCCGGGTCTTGCGGGAAAACCTGGATAAAATCATGCCCCACCTGGACCGGGATTTACGCCCGGCCTGCAAGCAGCAGTTCGGCAACCGGGATATCACCGACCTGGCGCATTATCCCGAACTGCTGAAATTCCTGTTTCACATGGACCGGGCCCAGGTGATCGCCAGGGATGAGGCGGGAGATTTCCGGCTCCTGGGGGTCTACGGCTCCTTTCCTTCGGACCTGGACACGGAGCTCAAGGCCCTGGGCCGCAAGCTGGGCAAATTCAAGAAGCTGGACAGCGCCACCTATGAGCGGGAACGGGAATTCGTCTACCAATTTCTCATGGAACTGTACGGCTTCCCCATCGCCTCGGAGCGCCGGACCTCCGGGGCGCTGTTCGCCCGGCGCCTGAGCCGGCTCAAAGAGCAGTACCTCATCAAGGTGTTGGGGGCCTCGGACCGGACCATCACCAGCCTCTGCGGCTTCGAGCAGAAGCGCTATCCCCTGGTGGAGAAGGTCGCCCTGATTTCCCTGTCGCCCTCCCTGGCGGAGGCCCACCCGCATCTCAAACCGGGCGGCTTTTACGTGGACCCGAAACGGCGGGTGGTGATCCTGAAGGTGGTCTACCAGCAGCATAAATACAACCGCTACAATGTCCTGGAGGACCGGGCCCTGTCCATCGTGCGCCAGGAGCTCATCCACCCGGACCACGGCGGCCGGGAGCCGAATCTCAATGTCCTGAAAGACACCAAGCGCACCCTGAAGGAACTCACCGACATCGTCCGGGGCGAGCATACCGGTACCATCACCTACCGGCGCAGCGATCTCATCACCTCCACCAAGACCCACGAGGACCGCCTCAAGTTCCTGTCGGCCTGGCTCAGCAAGAATCAGCGGCGGCTGGGGGCCTATGGCCAGGAGACCTTCGAGGCCACCAAAAAGCTCCTGAACAGCTACCTGGCGCAACGGGATCACCGGGAGGCCTTTACCCGGCACCGGGAACTGCACCGGGAGGTGGTGCAGCGCCTGGCCTATCTGGACCAGGTGCAGCAGCTCCAGCCTTTGGAAAAGCTGGCCCAACCCGGCAAACGCCAGCAAGGGCTGGGCCCCAGCCGGCGGCTGGCCCTGGCCCTGGACTTTCTGGAGCAAAACCAGCATCAGTTGCCGTACTTCTATCCCGACCTGTTCAACAAGTGCTGCCATCTCTTTCAGCAGTTCTTGCAATATCCTCCCTTCAAGAAATTGCTGGCCGCGCAGGCCCCGCCGGCCAGTTCCTTCCGGCGCCGGGTCTGGCAGATGCTGGTGCGGGGCCGGGAACTCCTGGAGGACATGCAGCAGCAGCACGGCTGGATCAAGGGGGAAGCCCGCCGGGGCACGCCGTTCCCGGTGTTCGTCTCCGAGCCCCGGGAGCCTGCCGCTCCCAAGCGCGCTTGACCAGGGGCGCAAGCGGCGCGGCGGCCGAATAATACCAAATTCAGATTCAGATGAAACCAGCTCTCCGGCTAACCTAAATAATTTAACCGAAACCTGAAAACCGCAAACGGCATCAAACCCGGCGCCCCTTGAAATCAGGCTCAAGGATGATTACTAGATAATTGAAGCCCGAGGACCGGAAAGTCTGCCGCCGGCCCCCCGCAAGCACTGCGAAAGGAAGGGGCGCGATGTGGAGGTTGCAGTTCCACCGGGCTGTATGAAGAGGGGCCACGCCGCAGGGTGTGCCCCTTTTTTTGTCCTGATCAGGCTGCTGCCAAACCGTTATGCGCCGGGAATTGTCAGGCTGCACGGGCAGAGCCGCGGGACCGCGGCCTGGCCGACTAGAAAAGCGGTGCCCAAGAATTGCCGCGGCCCGCGGTAAAAAGCTTGCTAATTCCATTTGGTTTGAGATATAATTATATGCATGAAAAATTCCACCCAGCCCGCAACCTACCTTTCCGGCAGCCGAGTATCCGGCGGCAGCGTATTGTTGCGCGTCGCGGCCGGCCTGCGGGGTTTGGGGCTGGTGGGGCTAAGGAGGCTGTTGCGGGCCTAGGCCGCAACCCCCACTGACGAAACTCCCAGGCAGGGCCGCTTGCGGCCCTGCCTTTTTTGTGAGTGAGGCGGTCTGCGTCAGTCAGGCAAGTTTAACCTAAGTTCTTGGGCCGGCGATGATTGACAAATACCTAACCCTATTTTAATATTAACTATTTAACAATAACCATAAGGCCAGGGGCAAAGCATGGAGAAGCAGGACCTGGAACTCATAGAACAGTTGATGTCACGGGACCCGGAGTTGAAAAAATATGTAGAAGAACACCGGGATTATGAGAAACAGTTGGAAGAATTCAACCGGCGGCCGTATCTGACCACCGCGGAAACCATCGAGCGCAAACGTCTGCAAAAATTGAAGCTGGCCGGCCGGGATCGCATTGAACAGATCCTGGCCCAGCATCGCCAGAAGGAAAACCTCCAATGAAGATGACCGGTGCCCAAATATTACTGACATGCCTGGAGCGCGAGGGGGTCGAACATATCTTCGGTTACCCCGGCGGGGTGGTCATTGATATCTATGACGAACTGGCTCGCCGGCCCCATATCCGGCATATCCTGGTGCGCCACGAACAGGCCGCGGTCCACGCCGCGGACGGCTATGCCCGGGCCTCCTCCAAGGTGGGGGTGGCCCTGGTCACCTCGGGCCCCGGCGCCACCAACACGGTGACGGGCATCGCCTCGGCCTACATGGACTCCATTCCCATCGTGGTGTTCACCGGGCAGGTGCCCACCGCCCTGATCGGCAACGACGCCTTTCAGGAAGTGGACATCGTGGGCATCACCCGGCCCTGCACCAAGCACAATTACCTGGTCAAGGACGTCAAAGACCTGGCCCAGACGATTCACGAGGCCTTCTATATCGCCCGGTCCGGGCGGCCGGGGCCGGTGCTGGTGGACCTGCCCAAGGATGTCAGCCAGGCCAGCACGGTGCCCAAGTTTCCCGAGACCATCAAGATCAAGAGCTACAACCCCACGTATCATGCCAACCCCCGGCAGGTGGCCCGGGCCCTGGATATGATCCTCAATGCCCACAAGCCGGTGCTCTACACCGGGGGCGGCATCGTGCTGTCGGATGCCTCGGAAGAGCTCTACAAGTTCGCCACGACCCTGCAAATCCCCGTGACCAGCACCCTCATGGGCCTGGGGGGGTTCCCCGGCGACCATCCCCTCTGGATGGGCATGCTGGGCATGCACGGCACCTACTGCGCCAACATGGCCGTGTCCCAGGCCGACGTCCTGATTGCGGTGGGGGCCCGGTTCGACGACCGCGTTACCGGCAAGCTGACGGAGTTTGCGCCCCATGCCAAGATCGTGCATATCGACATCGACCCCAGCTCCATCAGCAAGAACGTCAAGGTGGATATCCCCATTGTGGGCGACTGCAAAGACACGCTGCGGCAGCTCAACGAGCTCCTGGAGGATAAACCCGCCCGGGATTGGCCGGAGCTCCGGCAGCCCTGGCTGGAAACCGTCGCCCAGTGGGAAAAGGACCATCCCCTGACCTACGTCTGGGACGATAAGGTCATCAAGCCGCAATTCGTCATCGAGAAGCTCTATGAACTCACCCAGGGAGAGGCCTACATCACCACCGAGGTGGGGCAGAACCAGATGTGGGCGGCCCAGTTTTACAAGTTCAAGCATCCCCGGCGTCTCATGACTTCCGGGGGGCTGGGCGTCATGGGTTATGGCTTCCCCGCGGCCATGGGGGTCCAGTTGGCCAAACCCGGGGCCTACGTCATCGATATCGCCGGCGACGGCAGCATCCAGATGAATATCCAGGAGATGATCACGGTGGTGGACAACCAACTGCCGGTGAAGATCGCCATCCTCAACAACTCCTACCTGGGCATGGTGCGCCAATGGCAGCAGCTCTTTTATGAACGGCGCTACAGCGCCACCCCCATGACGGCTCCGGATTTTGTCAAGCTGGCCGAGGCTTACGGCGCCGTAGGGCTCCGGGCCACTAGGCCCGAGGAGGTTGAGCCGGTCATCCGGGAGGCCCTCAACACCCCCCGGCCCGTGGTCATGGACTTCAAAGTTGAACCGGAAGAGTGCGTCATGCCTATGGTGCCCGCAGGCAAGGCCATGCATGAAATGTTACTGGCCTAGGAGGGAGAAATGGAGCCGAAACCGGAGCCGAGACATACCATATCCGTGTGGGTGGACAACATACCCGGGGTGCTCTCCCGGGTGACCGGCCTGTTTTCCGGCCGGGGCTTCAATATCGAAAGCCTGTGCGTGGCCGAAACCACGGACCCCGCGGTCTCCCGGATCACCATCGTGTCCACCGGGGATGAGCAGATCACCGAACAGATCATCAAGCAGCTCCACAAGCTCATCAACGTCATCAAGGTGGTGGACCTGAGCGAACTGGAGCACGTGGAGCGGGAAATGGTCCTGGTCCGGGTCAAGGCCGAAGACAGGTCCCGGGCCGAAGTGCTGCGCATTGCCGATATCTTCCGGTGCCGGGTGGTGGACGTCAGCGCCATCACTTATACCCTGGAGATCACCGGCAACCACGAAAAAATCCGGGCGGTGCTGGATCTCCTGAAAAACCACGGCATCCAGGAGATTGCCCGCACCGGCACCCTGGCCATCCAGCGCAGCAAGAAGGAGTAACCTGTAGGGTGGGCACGGCCCACCATTATTGAAAAGATAATCCTGGCGGGTAGTGCCCGCCCTACATAAGGGGAAAGATTAAACCATGAAAATGTACTACGATGCGGACGCGGATTTGGGAGTGCTCCAGGGCAAGAAGGTGGCCATCATCGGGTTCGGCTCCCAGGGCCACGCCCAGGCCCTCAACCTCAGGGACAGCGGCGTGGACG
>CAYNMI010000136.1:0-7045 GCA_964398095.1 uncultured Desulfobacca sp. | reverse complement strand
TCTGTAAGGGTTGCCCCCTGTTCAAATATGAGGCAATTCCCTGAGGCCGCCCGGGATCTCCTATTTTCACCTACTTATGAGATTCTTCGGTCGCTCCGCTCGGAATGACAGGTATAAAGATATTTGCAAGAGGTTCAAAAGTCCTTTCCTCTTATCCCCTCTCCCCCCGCGGGGGGTTAGGGTGAGGGGGGGATAAGAAAAAACCTTTGATATCGAGTATAACCACCCCCCAGGCAGAAAGGTCAGTCCCTGTCTGGGGGGGGTTATGATTTTACCCCCCCTTTCCTAAAGGGGGGCAGGGGGGATTTTTATAACCATTTTAAATCACTATAAATATCCCTTTAGAAAAGGGGGACTTAAACTGCCAAATCCGCGCCTCTATCCTGATTTTAAGTCCAGCTAATTATGAAACGCTCCACTAGTTGAATATCTGGTCCGCCTAACGCCATAAACCGCGGGCCCGGGACCATCTGCGGCCCCCTGGGGCCGGGGACGCTGGCTGGCTGATGACCGGCAAGGCCTAAGCGCTCGGCGCCTTGGCGGGATTGGCCTGAAAAGACGCCGCCAGGGCATAGCGCACCCGGTTGGCCTTCTCGCCGTTGTGGATCAGGATCGCTTCCTTGAGCAACAGGTTCAAATAACCCCAGGCGGTCTTTTTATTCACCTGGAAGCGGGCCTCGAAGTCCAACAGGCGAAACCAGCGGCCCTCGGTCTCCCGGAGAAAGTCCCACAGGGTCTCGGGGGTGAGCTTGCGCCGGCCTTTCAAGGGCAGGGCGATCCTGGCCAGGGCCTGGCGCAGGGCTTCGCCCTTCACCGCGTCCGGCAAGGGCGGCGGCAGGCTGGCCTCCCGGTTCTCCCGCAGGCCCAACCTGCCCCCCGACCAATCCTGCCCCGCAAAATACAGACCCGCCTCCTCCTCGATGAGGTTGAGCAGGTGGTAAAACTGGGACAGGGTGATCTGCCCCGCCAATTGGGTCACCAGGTAATCTTTGGCCCGCTTGCGGATAAAGGAGACCCGTTCCTGGGAGCCGCTGGGCAATCGGGAGGCCTCCAGCACCACCTGGAAGAACATCCCGGCCACCAGCGTGGTATTGAGACCGTGCCCCGGCGGGATCAGGGCGGCGGATTTTTCCGCCACCCCCAGGACCCCGGCGCTCAGGCTCCAGGCCGCAAAATCGTCTTCAAACTCCTCCACCTGCGCCGGAGCCAACAACTCCAGCACCGGCCGGGTCAGACTGCGCACCAATCCCAACACTGCGTCGCGGTCCATACCAGAGCCCTCCTTGGCGCAGGCAATTATAAAACATAAATAACTTATGAACAAGCCTAAATAATTTTGTATTTTTCCCGCATAATCAACCCAGGCCCCCCGGCCCAGGCTTTTGCCAGATGAAATCTGACCTTCAGGGCCAAAATTAACCAGCTCGCAGGCTCTGCATCACCGCTATGATAACCATAGCGAATATCTATTATTTTCTTTGATCCTGCGGAGATCTAGCAGTTATCGGGAGTTCTCAAGGCGGGTTCTGCCCCCTGGAAAAAGCTTTTGGTGCTCACCTTCCTGCCTACCTTTAATCAATTAATTTAACATAACTTGTGGATCAGTTTCTGGGGGGCAGTTCAATCCAATAATAAAATTAAATCACTGGAGAGAGTATCCGTGTACTCCTTGTACTTCAAATATTTGAACAAAGCCAAAAGATTTCAGTGTATCTGACCATTTTGGATTAGCATATATTATGATAGATTTATAATTTCTAAAGTGGAATTCATTATTAAATAATAAATCTTTTAATATGAAATCATCGAACGGGTTAAACAAAAAAATAACGCATTTTTCATTTGGTAATAAGTATCGCCTAGCGTCAATCAATTCGAAAGTTATTTCCCTTTTAGAAGGGTTATCAAAGTTTTTTAGATTTTGTTTGGCTTCATCGATTAAAATTGGTGAAAAATCTATGCCTGTAACCCGTTGAAACATTTTTGTCGCATAGAAACAAACTCTTCCCTGCCCACAACCAATGTCAATGAAATGAGACGAATTGTATTTTTTAAATATGCCTTTTAACATCCAAAGCATAAAAACTGGGTATGGTCCGTAATGAGTTGCATGAGTTTGAGATAAAGGATCAATGGCGTATAAATCTGAATTGGCAACTATGTTGGAGGTTTTAATATTTCTTGAATAATCGAAAATATAATCAGTAAAATGGATTAATTTATCAAAAATCCCTAACTTTATTAAAACTATAGGAAGTGCTGATTTGGGATTTTTAATTGCCTTTAATATCCTAATCCTATTGAATATTTTCATCGAGCTATCTTTTTGCTGAGATTATGCCGCAACCTTGACCACCGGTGTCAAAAAACATTTTAATGGAGCACGCTCAGCGAATTTAACCCCTGAAACGTTTCTATTCTCGACACCATTTCTTCTCGTAAGGGGAATGATGGCACAAATTTGGGTGGAGAGTCAATTTTTTAGATTTTGGGCATATCAGACCCCTCAGCGCCTGTATAACTTGCCAAACCAGAAACTTCTCATAAAAATCAATCGATTACAGATATGGTCTGCATAAGGAAATGGGGTTTGGTGGGGGGCCGCACTGCAAAACTCAAAAAAGCCGGTCAGGCGACCTTAAACCTGGATGGGGAGGTGGTCTAATTAAGTTTTGTCCATTACCAATTAAGGGTTTGCCTCGTCCGCCGCCCTCAATTTTGCCGCCAGCTCCTCAGGGTCGCTGATGCCCGGCAGGCAGGTGAAATCCCGGCAAAGATACGCCACCGGCTCCGCCCCCGCCTGGCTGTAGGCCCTGGTCCAGGGCAGGAGTTCTTCCAAGGCGGCGCCATTCCCCGGGGTTTTCAGGACCAGGCGCCGCTCCGGCCGGTAGCTGCGATAAACCCCCTGGAGCAGGGCTGTGAGGCGCGTCTCGCCGGCCTGGCCCACCAGGGTGAGGTCCAGGGGGGGCATGAGGACCAGGGCCTGGACCGTCCACAGGTGGGCAAAACCCCAGGGGGTTTGCCGCGCCTGGTTCTGCAACTGCCGGATAATCGCCTGGGTCCGCGTCTGGTACGCCTCGTCCTCGGTCAGCCGGTAAAGCCTGAAACTCACCCGGGCCGCCATGGAATTCCCCGACGGCAGCACCTGGTCATAGAGGCTCTTGGAGCGCACCAGGGGCGTCTCCTGGTCCCGGGCCGCATAGAAATAAGTGCCGTCCCCGGCGTCCAAAAATTTTTCATCCAGGCAGGCCATCAGGCGCCGGGCCTGGCTCACCCAGACCGGGTCAAAATCCGTCTCGTACAGGTCCAGGAGGGCGTTGGCCAACATCGCGTAATCCTCCGAAAAACCCGGCACGCTCACCTGGCCGTCCGTCCAGATCCGGAACAGGGTGTTCTCCCGAAACAGGTCCTGGAGCAGGAAGCGCGCCGCCCGGGCCGCGGCCTCATAATAGCGCCGCTCCCCCAGGACCTGGGCCCCCAGGGCCAGGGCCGTGATGGCCAGGCCGTTCCAGGCCACAATGACCTTTTCGTCCCGATGGGGCGGCACCCGCTGCGCCCGGGCCTCACTCAGACGGCCCCGCGCCTCGTCCAGGATGCGGCTCACCCGGTCCGGCTCCCAGGCAAACTCCGCCGCCAACTCGGCCCGGGACCGGGGCCGGGTCAGGATGTTGGCCCCCTCGAAATTGCCCGCCGCGGTCACCCCCAGGGCCGCGGTCACCAGGTCCGCGGCCTCGGGCCCCGCCACCCGCACCACTTCCTCCCGGCTCCAGACGTAAAACTTGCCTTCCACCCCCTCGCTGTCCGCATCCCAGGCGGCATAAAAGCCCCCGGCGGGCGCGCTCATCTCCTTGAGGATAAAATCCAGGGTCTCCGCGGCAATGCGCCGGGCCCACTCGCTCCCGGTGAGCCGCCAATACGTCAGGTAGAGGGGAGGTAGGAGGGCATTATCATAGAGCATCTTCTCAAAATGCGGCGTCACCCAGGCCGCGTCCACGCTGTAGCGGTGAAACCCCCCGCCCAACTGATCGTAAATCCCCCCCCGGGCCATCTTCTCCAGGGTTAAACCCAATTTCTCCAAAACCGGCGCCTCTTTGGAGAGATGATAGTAGTGGAACAGAAAGTCCAGTTCCAGGGACCGGGGAAATTTCGGGGCGTTGCCCAGCCCCCCGTGCACCGGGTCGAAATCCGCCAAGAGTTGCTGCGCCGCCGCCGCCAAAGACTCCCGGCTGGGGTCGCCCCCGGCCCCGGCCGGCTCCGCCAACTGCTGCACCTGGCTCTCCACCTTCAGGGACAGCGTCGTCACCTGTTGGCGGTTCTGCTGATAAACCTGGCTCAGGGCCAGCAGCAGGCGGGAAAATCCCGGCAGGCCGCTCCGGTCCTCCGGCGGGAAGTAGGTGCCGCCGTAAAAGGGCTTCAGATCCGGGGTGAGGAAGACGCTCAGGGGCCAGCCGCCGTGGCCGGTGAGCACCTGCACCGCGTTCATGTAGATCTCATCCAGGTCCGGGCGCTCCTCCCGGTCCAGCTTGATGTTGACGAAATGCTCGTTCATGATGGCGGCAATGGCCGGGTCTTCAAACGACTCATGCGCCATGACGTGGCACCAGTGGCAGGTGGAGTAGCCGATGCTCAAGAAGATGGGCTTGTCTTCCCGGCGGGCCCGCTCCAGGGCCTCCGGCCCCCAGGGATGCCAATCCACCGGGTTGTAGGCATGTTGCCTGAGATAGGGGCTGCTCGCATCGATCAACCGGTTGGGCCGGCGTTCGGTCATGACAGGCTCCTTAGCGGGAAGGTTGGCGCCGTCCAGACGTCATGCCTGTCAAGATAAGTACGCCGCCGCCGGTTTCAAGGAGTCCCGCGCCGGTGGGGTCACGGTTCTGGCAGGCGGATTGCGGTCAATAACGGTCGTATATCTCTTTCCGCGTTTAAACCTTCATGACCGCAGAATTTTGCTCTCTCCGAAATGACCATCTCTTGTAGTAGGGGCGAGCCGGCGGCTCGCCCTTAATCCGGCGCTTTCCCGGTCCTGTATCGTGTTCCAGAAGTAGCTTCAATAAGTTTTGGTCCTAAAATTCCCCCTCCCCTGGCGGGAGGGGGTTAGGGGCAGGGGGGATAACGCTTTGTATCTCTTCATGGTTTTGTCACCCCCACCCTACCCCCCCACAGCACCGGGCGCTTACTTCTTGAGACTCCCCGCCAGGTCTTTCAGGGACTTTTCCAGTCCGGCCCAGGCCTTGCCGGCCTGTTCCTTGAGGCTGTCCCACTGCTCCAGGCCCGCCTCCTTGAGCCGGTGCAGCCGCTGCCGCTGCTCCTCCTGGTCCGCGCCAGCCGCGTCAATCCGCCGGGCCAGTTCCGCCTTGACCTCGCCGGTGGCACTCGCCAGCCGCTGCTTCAACTCCTCGATGCGCCGGCCCATTTCGGCCAGGCGGCCTTCCATGGCTTCAACCTCTTTCTTATCCATACGCCTCCCTCATAGCAGAATGTCTTCTCCATATCTCTACCAACCCCGGCGGCCCCATTCTTTCAACTCAGGTTGCCGCTAAAGAGTCTTCAAGGCCCCGGTCCAGGTCTCGAACACCGGGAAAGGATTCCCCCGTTCCCCTTCCCGGTAGCAAATCACGTAGGTCATGTTCTTCCACGGGATGAAAGAATTGTCCTGGGTGGATTTAAAATAGCGGCCCCGCCAGGTGCCGGTATTGAGGTAAACCTGCTCCAGTGGGGCGGGGGCTGCCGGAACACTACGCACCGCCGATACCAGGGGATCATGGGTATGACCATAGACCACATAACGGACCCCTGGGTCGAGATGAGCATATTCCCGGGGCGCGGCCTCCAGCAAGTCGTCTTTGACAAAGTAGTCTTTAGCCTTCATGGCCAGGTCCCAGAGCTTTTCGGTGCGGTAGAGCTTGAAATTCCTCAGGAGAAACAGAAAAGCCTGTATCTTGTCGGCCTCGTCCCGCCAATCGGTCCACTTGTCGTGGCGGGCATACCAGTTCTTCACAAAGTCCAGGCTGTCGAAGTAGTCGATGACTTCCTGGACCGCGTCTTCAATGGTCTCTTTCAAAGTCCGGTTCTGCTGCACCTGATAGAGGAGCCATTCAATGACCGCGGACAGGGGGCGCACATTTTCAATTTCCCGGAAATTTCTGATGATATTCTGCTTGTCCGCCGGGGAGAGTCCCGGCACGGCGCCCAGGCGGTTAGCCAGGGCAAAAGGCAGTCTGGCCACCAACTCGGTGGTAATGGGGTCGCCGATGGGCACTTGCTGATAGTCCGCTTCAGTATAAGCGGTCCCCCCTTCATAGTTGTACTTGTCAAATTCATGCCCATGCCGGGCAAAAACCCCATACGCCGGATCTTCATAGGTATGGGGGAAGAGATCCTTGGGATTATGCCAGGTGGGCGGAATACCCAGGCAATCGCACACCTTTTGCCTCAGGCTCTGGTAACGGTTGCACAGCCGGTCATGGTTGCCGGGCCGGTAGAACACCTTCACAGGGTCATCCCCGTCGCTCTTGGGCGGCAATTCGCAGCGATCATGTAAATCGGCCACCCCCTGCCGGAATTTCTTGAAGGTCTCCCATTTTTGCTGATTTTCATCTTCATAATTTTCAATATGACTTACCAGGCCGTCAAACAGAGTGCAGGCGTGGACCTCAATGGCATGCTCATCAGTCCCCCAGGGCCTCTCAGCCACCGGGTAGCCGAACCAGTTTTCGGTGCGCAGCAGATCAAAGATGTCCCCCAGCAAAACGATCTTGATCTCTTTGATCTCATTACTGGGCTTCTTAGCGATGGCCACCAGATCGTCAAAAAAATACTCGAAGGCCCGGGGGGAGAGATTATGCTCCCCCGCGGTGCCGTCCACAAAATGGAGGTCACTGATCAACACCAGCATCTTTGCATTCCTCCCTTATAAATATTTGTAAATTATCTGGTGCTATATTATGCCAATGGCCAACCAAGTCAAGACGGTTCTGTGGAGGTTCGCCCAGCCCGCGCTATCTCTCTTACCAAGTCGCAGTCAAAAAGGCGGCACAGGCGTCTC